>JAKAOE010000191.1:1415-5018 GCA_021823305.1 Acidobacteriota bacterium | reverse complement strand
CCGGCTGGGAGGCGTTCGAGCCCTGGCTATCGCGCCTCGAGGCGCTCGATCCCGAGGCTGTCTACGCCGCCGGCGACGAGACGCCGCCCGCCTGGTACGGCGACTGGGACGACCTGCGCCGCCTGCTCGACACCCTGGTGCGGCGCCGCGCCCGCGTGCGCGAGTTAATATGGGCGGTGAAGAGCTCGCCCCGCGCGCCGTTCGAAAACTGGCACGACCGCGCCGCCGGGGCGGCTCTGGGGTGACCATGCCGGAAGCGCCGCTGCAAGCCTGCGAATACGTGCTCATCCGGGTGGCGCCCGATCCCATCCGCCACGAGCACGTCAACGTCGGCGTCGCCCTCTTCGCCGCCGGCGCCGCCGGCGCCGCCGGCTTCGCCGGCGTGCGCATCAACCCCGACCTGCGCCGCGCCCGCCAGCTCTCCCCGCTCTTCGACCCCGCCGACCTCGCCGGCCTGGAGGCCGAGCTGTCCGCCCGCCTGCGCACCGCCGCCCCGCGCTGGGATTCGCGCGACTATCTCCTGCAGCTCGCCCAGGAAAGCTTCAGCCACAGCCTGCAATTCACCGCGCCGCGCGCCGTGCTCACCGCCGATCCCGCCGCCGAGCTCGACCGTCTCTATCAGGCCTATGCCGCCCCGCCGCCGGCGCTCGAGCGCCCGCTGGAGGCTGGCGCCCGCCGTCGCGTGCTCAACCATCTGCAGCGCGTCTTCACCGAAGAGGGCGTCTGGCATCGGCTCGAGCGCAACGCCCGCCCGGGCGAATGGCTGGGCGAACCCGACCGCTTCCGCTTCGATCTCGCCTATGACCCCGGCGGCAAGCGCCACGTCATCCAGGCCTTGCCGCTCGGCGGCGACAGCGAAGGCGCGGTCAAGGAACTCTGCTTCACCGTGGAGCGCGTCCGCGCCCGGCTCGGCTTTCTCGCCGCCGCCGCCTTCACGCCCCCGCTTCCGCCGCCGCCCGGCTACCACCGCGGCCTGCTCGAGTACAGCGCGATTCGCCTGCTCACCCTGGACCAGGCTGCCGCCGAGGCGGCCCGCATCCGCGCCGCCTTCGCCGGCGCCCAGCCCTCTTAGCCCGCGCCATGCCCTTCTTCGAGTTCTCCCACGTCTACAAGTGGTTCGGCGACAACGTCGTGCTGCGCGATGTCAGCTTCGACGTGCGCCAGGGCGAAACTGTCTGCCTGCTGGGCCGCAGCGGCGTCGGCAAGTCGGTCACGCTCAAGCTCCTGATGGGCTTTCTCGCCGCCGATCGCGGCCGCATCTTCGCCGACGGCGAGGACGTCACCACCATGAGTGAGGCCCAGCTCACCGAGATGCACAAGAAGATCACGCTCGTGTTCCAGTCAGGCGCGCTCTTCGATTCGCTCACCGTGGCCGAGAACGTCGCCTTTCCGTTGCGCGAGCGCGCCCGCCTGAGCGAGGCCGAGGTGGACACCGTCGTGGACGGCCTGCTCGACCTGCTCGAGCTGCGCTCCGAGCGCGACCTCTACCCCGCCAGCCTCTCCACCGGCATGAAGCGCGCGGTAGCCATCGCGCGCGCCCTGGCGGCCAAGCCCAAGGCCATCCTCTACGACGAGCCCACCACCATGGTGGACCCGATCATGGCGCAGTCCATCGCCGCGCTCATCGCCCGCGTCAAGCAGCAGGTCAAGCTCACCAGCCTGGTGGTGACGCACGACACCCATCTGGCGCGCAAGCTCGCTGACCGTCTGGTGCTGCTGCACGAGGGTGGCGTGCGCTTCTTTGGCACCGTGGCCGAAATGGACGCCTCCACCGACCCGGTGCTGCGCGAGTTTTTGCGCGAAGACGAGTTGGCGCTACCCTAGTAATGGCGGCCGCGCCGGCGAGGCGCGCGCCGCCGGGGGACGCGCGTGGCGGAGATTCATCCTTGGGCATGGCATAACGGCGAGCGAGTGGAGAGCGCCGGTCTGCGGCTGTCGCCTTGGCAGGCGGGCCTGCTCGCCGGCTGGGGCTTGTTCAGCACGCTGCGCATCTACCAGGGCGTCGCCTTCGCCTGGGAGGACCATTGGGCGCGGCTGGCCGCCGACGCCGCCTTGCTCCACCTCGACGTCGCCGGCCTGCGCGCCGAGGCCGAGCGCGGCCTCGCCGCCCTGGTCGAGGCCAACGCCGCCCCCGAGGCCGTGGCGCGCATCTACCTCATCCGCAACCACGGCGGCCTGCTCGCTCCCCCCGCCGGCGGCGCCGGCCTCCGCCCCACCGACTTGCTGCTGGTCACCCTGCCGCTGCGCGCCTGGCGTCCGCGTGCCGCCTTGCGCCTCCAGCCCCACGGCCGCCACGCCGCCGCCCCGCTGGCCGGCACCAAGACCCTCACCTGGTCGCACAACCTGGTGCTGGTGGAGGAGGCCAACGCCGCCGGCTTCGACGATGTGCTGCTGCTCAACGAGCGCGGCGAGGTGGCCGAGTGCACCTCCGCCAACGTCTTTGCCGCCCGCGCCGGCCGCCTGCTCACGCCTCCGCTCGCCTCCGGCGCCCTGCCCGGCGTCAGCCGCAAGGTGCTGCTCGAGTCCGGCCCCCGGCACGGCCTGCGCATCGAGGAGGCGGTGCTGCGCCCGGACGATCTGCGCGCCGCCGAAGAGATCTTCATCACCTCCACCACGCGCGAGGTCCAGCCGGTGGAGCGGATCGACGCCTGGAGCGTGCCCCAGGGCCCGCTCGCCGCCGCCGCCGCCGCCGCGCTGCGCGCCGAAGTCGCGCGCTACCTCGCCGCGCACGCCGCCCGCGCCGGTTCCGGCGCCGCTCACGTCCATGCCTGACGCCCGCCCCATCCTCATCGTCGAAGACGAAGACCTGATCCGCGATACCTACGCCCGCCGCCTCGAGCACGAGGGCTACGCCGTCAGCCAGGCCGCCAGCGGCCGCGAGGCGCTCCAATCCGCCCGCGCCCGCCCGCCGCAGCTCATCCTGCTCGACGTCATGCTGCCCGATCTCAGCGGGCTCGAGGTGCTGAAGTCGCTGCGCGCCGACCGCCGCTTCCTCACCACCCCGGTGGTGCTGTTCACCAACCTCAGCCAGCACATGGACAAGCACCAGGCGGCGCGGCTGGGCGCCACCGACTACCTGGTGAAGTCGGAGGTCGCGCCCGCCGATGTGGTGGAGCGCGTCCGGCAGTTGCTCGAGGCCTCGCCCGGGCGCCGCCCCATCGCCAGCTTCCGGCTCTACGTGGACCGCGACCAGGGCGACGCCGCCGCCCTCGCCTCGCTGCTGGGATACGCCCGCGACTACACCTGCGCCCAGTGCGGCGGGCGCATGCTGCTGCAGCTCGACGGCGACTTCAGCGATCCCTGGTCGCGCAGTTTCCGGGTGCGCCTGCGCTGCTCCAGCTGCCATGACGCCGCCACTGGCGGCGGCGAGCACTAGAGCGGATCCAGCGATGCCGTACCCCTGCCCACCACCGCCGGCTATATCCACGCTGGGGCCGCGCTGATGTGGGCCTCGCTGCGCAACGCGATCTCGCGCAGTGTCGAAGCCACGCTGCGCTGGCTCACCGCCAGCGTCATCCGCTCCACCGCCATCTTCGTCATCCTCACCTTCGTCCCCATCCTGCTGCTCACCTACTACATCGTCGCCACCAGCGTGCGCAACAC
>JAKAOE010000191.1:0-1405 GCA_021823305.1 Acidobacteriota bacterium | reverse complement strand
TGAGGCGCGCGCCGACCTGCAGGTGCGCGACTTCGCCGCCAGCCTGCTGCAGGCCAAATTCCAGGGCGAGCGCGAAGCGCTCACCGGCGCCGCCGACTTCACCTCGTTCAAGCATGCGCTGGCGCTGGCCGCCGCCCCCCAGCCCCGCTACCTCTGGTCGCAGCAGCAGTTGGCGCGGCGGCTGCAGCAGGCCGAGGCCGCCGCCTCCGCCAGCCTGGCGCGGCTGCACCGCCGCCGCCCCGAGTTCCTCAACCTGCGCCTGTACGCGCCCTCCGGCCAGTTGCTCGCCGCCGCGCCCGCGCTCTACGCCACGCCGCTGGCGCAGCCGCTGCCCGCTTGGTTCCAGCAGGCGGCCGGCGAGCAGGCCGTCACCTCGCCCCTCCTGCCCGCCGGCGCCGCCGAGCCGCCGCGGCTCGACTTCGCCGCGCCGGTGGACTACGCCGTTCCCGAGCACTCCACCCAGCCCGCCGGCGCCGGCGTGCTCGCCGCCGCCCTCCCCACCGCCGTGGTCGCCTCCTGGGTGAGCCACATCAACCTCGGGCCGGACCGCTTCCTCTACCTCGTGGATGAGAGTCGCCACCTCGTCCTCGGCCCCGCCGGCGGCCCCTTCACCGCCGCCCAGGTGGCCGCCCTGCCCGCTACCCGCGCCGCGCTCGCCGGCCGCAGCGGCAGCGGCGCCGTCGAGGCCGCCCTCTGGCGGCTGGAAAGTCCGGCGGTCGCCTATGCCCCGGTGCCCGGCACCCGCATGGCGATTCTGCTGGTGCGCCCGCTGCGCGTCGGCTTCTACGTCTTCCGCGTCTTCTATGACAAGCTCGCTTTCATCGCCGTCATCATCTTCCTGCTGGCGGTGGCCACTGGCCTGCTGCTGCGTTCCGCCTTCCGCTACTACCAGCGCTACAACCGCGAGGTCGAGAGCGGGCGCGCCAAAACCGAGGCTTTGCTCGGCAGCATCGGTGACGGCGTGTTCGCGGTGGACGGCGAGGGCCGTATCATCGAATTCAACCGCGCCGCCGCCGCCCTCACCGGCGTCGGCGAAGACGACGCCCTCGGCCGCCCCTACGCCGGGGTGATCGATCTGCTCGAGGAGCGCCCCGGCCTCCCGCCCGAGCGCCCCGACCCGGTGCGCCAGGCCATGGCCCAGGGGCGCACCCTGCGCGTGCTGCGTTCCTTCACCCTGCTCCGCCGCGACGGCGCCCGCCTCCCGGTCGCCGTCACCGCCGCCCCCGTGCCCGATGAGCACGGCGGCGTCGAGGGCTGCATCGTCGTCTTCAGCGACGCCAGCCAGGAGCGCGAGGTGGACCGCATGAAGAACGAGTTCATCAGCCTCGCCAGCCACCAGCTCCGCACCCCCATGAGCGGCGTCAAGGGCGTGCTCGGCCTGCTGCTGGAAAAGGTCCTGAGATCG
>JAKAOE010000190.1 GCA_021823305.1 Acidobacteriota bacterium | reverse complement strand
GGCGGACTGGGTGTGCGAGCGCCGGATCTCGGTGTGGTACTCGGTGCCCTCGGCGCTGGTGCAACTGCTGCCGCACGGCGAGCGGGTGGCGCAGGGCGGCGTCCGGGCGCTGTTGTTCGCCGGCGAAGTTTTTCCACCTCCGGCGCTGGCGGCTTGGCGGCAGCTGCTGCCACGCGCCAGTCTGCACAACTGGTACGGTCCCACCGAGACCAACGTCTGCACCTACTACCGGCTGCCGCGCGGGCGGGGAGCGACGCCGGCGCCGCTGCCGCTGGGGACGGCGTGCCCCAACTTCGAACTGGCGATCTGGGACGAAGCCGGCGAAGCGGTGACGGCCGGCGCGGCGGGGTTCCTATGGGCGCGTGGACCGGGGATTCTGGCGGGCTACTGGGGCGATGCCGAGCGCAGCCGGCAAGTCACCCGTTGGCGGGCGGGCGCGGATGGCGGACCGGCGCAGCGCTGGTACAACACCGGGGACCTGGTGCGCCGAGGCGAGGATGGCTTGCTGTATTTTGAAGGCCGGCGCGACGACGTGATCAAGCTGCGCGGCTATCGCGTGGCGCTGCGCGAGGTCGAGCGCGCGCTCGAGAGCTGCGCCGGCGTGCGCCAGGCGGCGGTGGTGGCGGCGGGCGCGGACGCCGCGGCGGTGCTGGTCGGCTATGTCGCCGCCGATCCGGAAGCGGTCTCGGCGGGCGAGTTGCGGCGGCGCCTGAGCCAACTGCTGCCGGCTTATATGCTGCCGGAGCGCATCGAGGTGCGCGCCTCGCTGCCGGCGACCTCGAGCGGCAAAGTCGACCGCCAGAGCCTGCGCGGGCCGGCGGCGGGTGCCCCGGCGTGAGCGTGCCCGCCCCCAGCCGCGATCCCGCGCCGCCGGCGCGCGCGCCCCAGCCCAGGCTGTGGGCGCGCTGGCGCGCGCGCGCCCGCCAGGGCCCGCGCGTGCTGGCCTATCACCTGGTGCGCCGCGCGCGGGCGCGTTGCGGCCTGACGCGCCTGGTTGACCTGCAAGTGCACGAGATCGTCGCGGTGCCGTCCTGGCGGTTGCGTTTGCCCCCGCGGCCGGCGCGTGGTCTGCGGGTGGCGGAGGCGGCGCCGGGCCAGCTGGCGCAACTGGAGCGGCTGCGCCCTCCGGTGGGGGAGAGCTACGCCGCGCGCTTCGCCGCCGCGCACCGCTGTATCGCGGCATGGCTGGACGAGCGGGTGGTGGCGTTTGTCTGGCTGCGGCGGGGACCGTGCCGGATGGCTACCGCGCTCGGCTACTGGTGGTACCTGCCGGCCGCGTTCGCCTGGATTTACGACATCTACTCCGATCCCCAGGTCCTGGGCGCGGTGCCCTACCTCTATGCCTATCTCCGCCAGCATCCGCCGGGCGAGGGCGTGCAGTTGCTCGCGGGCCAGACCGAGCTGGATAACCAGCGTTCGCGGCTGGCGCACCGCAGCATCGGCTACGAGGTCATGGGTTCGCTCTGCAGCCTGCGCCTGGGCGGCTGGCGGTTGCATTGCAGCTGCGGGGTGGTGGCGCCGGGACGGCGCTGGCACCGCGGGCACGCGTTGATCCCTCTGCACGTCCTGGCCGGCCGTTTCGAGCATCCGGGCATGGCGGCGCCCGCGGGCGACGTGCGGCTGCAATGCGAGTGCGGTCGCGGCGTGACGCCGCGCGAGGAGGCGATCACCTGCGCTTGCGGGCGGCGGTTGGGGGTGCGGCGCGATGGTCTCACCCGGCTGGGGCCGGAGCTGCCCTATTGGGGCGAGATTGGCCAGGCTGAGATGGCGGCGTTGCTGCAGCGGGCGGAGCGGATGGGCTGGCGGGAAGCGGTTGCCAGCCAACTGCCGGATTGGTTGCTGGACTCGATCAGTTCGCCCGAACGCGCCGCCTTTCATGAGTTGCTGCCGATTGCGGCGGGCGCCCGGGTGCTGGAGCTGGGCGCGGGCTGGGGCGGCGTGGCGGCGCCGCTGGCCCGCCACTACCGCGTCGTGGCGTTGGAAGCCGTGGCGGAGCGGGCGCGCTTTCTCGCGCTGCGCCGGCGCCAGGATGGCTTGCGGGATCTGGAGGTGATCCAAGGCGACGGGCTGACGGCGCCGCTCGCGGCGGGGCAGTTCGATGCCGTGATCGCCAACGGCGTCCTGCCCTGGGTGGCGGTGCTCGAGGAGTGGGGACGGCCGCGGGAGGTGCAGACGGAGCTCTTGTGCCGCTTGCGCGATCTGCTGGCGCCGGGCGGCGTGGTTTATCTGGCGGCGGAGAACCGCTGCGCCTGGGCGGACCTGCGCGGCCGGCGCGACCTCAGCGGATTGCGCTTCACCAGCCTGCTGCCGCGGCCGCTGGCGCGCCTGGTGTGCGCGCGGCGGCGGATGCGGGCCACGCGCAAGACCGGCTACCGTACCTACACCTACACCTACCGCGGCTACGAGCGGCTGTTTGGCGAGGCCGGGTTGCGCATCGTCGCCGCCTGGGTCAGCCCCGGCGGCGGGTACAACCGCCCGGAGAAGATGGTGCCGCTGCAGCACACCGCGATTCGCTATGTGCAGGGCGGCGCGCCGCGCTCCTGGCTGCGGAGGGCGGGGATGCGCTCCTGGGTTTGGCGCTGGCTGGCGCCCGACTTCGCCTTTCTGCTGGCGCCGGCGGAGGCGGCGTCGCCGGCGCGCACCGCGGAGCCGCAGCATGCATGAGCTGGTGCGCGATCTGGTCCGGGAGGAGGCGGCGGCGCCGCTTCTGGCGCGGCTGCCGCTCGACGACGGCGCCTTGATCGCCGCCTTCGCCACGCGCGGCGCGGCGCCGCTCTGGGTGGCGAAGACGGCTTATGGCGAGTCCGCCTGCCGGCGGCTGCGAGCCGAAGCCGCGGCGTTGGAACGGCTGGCGCCGCTGGCGTTGACGTTGAACCTGCCGCGCCGCCTCGCCTGGCGCGAGGGCGGGAGCGGGGCGGGCACGCACGCCTGCCTGGTCCAATCGGCGGTGGCCGGCAAGCAGCGCCCCTGCGTCTGGAATGCGGATCACCCGTGGGCGGAGCTGCCGGGCGTGTTGAGCGCGGCGGCCAATTGGCTACGGCGGTTTCAGCGCCTGGCGGGATCGGAAGCGTTGGGGCTGCACTTGCCGGCGTGGCCGGACCTGGTCGAGCAGGTCTGTGCGGACGCCGCACGCGATCGCCAACAGAATCCCGAGTGGGCCTCGTTGCTGGCGGCGTTGCCGCCGCCCGGGGAAGCGGCGCTCCGCAGTGCGGTGGTGCACGGCGATTTCTGGGCCGGCAATGTTTTGTGGCAGCCGCCGTGGCGGGCCGGCGTGGTGGACTGGAGCGGGTTGAGCGCCGGCTCGGCGCTGGACGATCTGCTGACGTTTACCTCCAACCTGACGTGCGGCGGGGCCGGCCGCGTCTGGACGCGGCTGGGTTGCTGGCAGGCGCTCTGGTTTTCGCCCGGCCGCCCGCGCGAGTTCCTGCGCGGGTGGGCCCGGGAGGCGGGCTACAGCAACGCCGACGCGCGCTGCGCCTTCTATGTCTTTCTATTGCGCCGGTTGCGCTGGGAATTGGGCCTGGGGCTGCAGACGCGCAACCGCGAGGACCGCCTGCGGGCGGTACGCGATTGGTCGGCGGTGGTGGCTTGGCTGGCGCAGCAGCGCTTTCCCGATCCCTTCACCCCAATGTCCCTATAACCGCCCTGGTCCGGCTTAGGGAATGCGCGGGCCGCCTTGACAGGCAACCCGAGCCGTGCCATGTTGAAAAACGGCTTGGGTGTGCTGTGGAAAACCTGACGGCCAAGCGCGCCGGCGCAAGTGGGCGTAATCCGGGTAATGACGTGGTGAAGATGGAGCAGCACCAAGCGATCGTTCTCGACAGCCGCATTGAGTCCGTCGAAGAGGCTGAGGCCGCGGCGGAACGCGTGGCTGCCGGCGCCGGCTTCGACGAAGGTGAGCGCCACCGGATCGCCATGGCGGTGCGCGAGATCACGGTGAACGCCGTGATGCACGGCAACGCCTACGACCGCGGCAAGAAGGTCACGATCGAGTTTGACCTGACTCCGGAGGAACTGGTGGTTTCGATTCGCGACCAAGGGAGCGGCTTCGACACCACGGTGGTCGCCGATCCGCTGGCGCCCGAAAACCTGCTGCGGCAATCCGGACGCGGGATCTTCCTGGCGCGGGCCTTCATGGACGAGGTCGAGGTGGAACCCAGCGGGTCCGGCACCTCGGTGCGGCTGATCAAGCATCGGCAGGCGAAAGCCCCGTCTCGTTCATAATGGACCTGGGCGCGCTGCGCGGGCGCAAGGTGAAGAGATGATCAAAGCAACCTGCCGCCGGATTGACACCGTCACGGTCGTGGACCTGGGCGGGCGCATCACGCTGGGCGACGGCAGCACCACGCTGCGCGACACCGTCCGCAATTTGCTCGGCCAGGGCGAAACCCGCATCCTCCTGAATTTGGGCGAGGTGAGCTACATCGACAGCTCCGGGCTGGGCGAACTGGTGAGCGCCTTCACGCTGGTGCGGCGCTCGGGCGGGGATCTGAAGCTGCTCAATCTAACCCGCAAGGTGCACGACCTGCTGCAGATCACCAAGCTCTATACCGTGTTCGACGTGCAGGACGACGAGGCGCGGGCGATCGCGGCGTTCGGCCGGGCGAACGCCCCCGCGGGGCCGCAGCTTGCGCATTAGCCGCATCGCGACGGACGAGGCACCGCCCGAGTTGCGTCCGCTTCTCGAGGGCTTTTACCGCCAACGCGGCAACGTGCCCAACATGTTCCGCGGGATGGCGCACCGGCCCGAGATCCTGCGCACCATGCTGGCCCACTATCGCGCGGTGATGCAGGAGGGCGCGGTCAGCGCGAAGCTGAAGGAACTGTTGGCGGTACGGGTTTCGCAGATCAACCTCTGCGATTATTGACTGGCCTCGCATACCGCCTTGGCAAGGCGGGAGGGTTGGGACGAGGCGACGCTGCGGGACCTGGCGGAGTTCGAGCGGCTGGAAATGGATGAGGCGGCGAAGGCGGCGCTGCGCTTCGCGGAGCAGATGACGCGCGCTTCGGACGCGCTCGACGACGCGGTGTTTGCCGGCCTGCGG
>JAKAOE010000189.1 GCA_021823305.1 Acidobacteriota bacterium | reverse complement strand
ATCTACATCTTGTGGTAGACGGCCTGGGGGTCGCGGCGCGCGACGTTGGTCATGGAGGCGCGGGCAAGCGCGGTCTCGATCGCCAGCACGGTGCGCGCCTCGGCGGCGGCCTTGGCGGCGGGGTCGCCCATGAGGGCGAACATGCGCGCCACGTGGGCGGCGTATTGCCGGCGCAGTGTGACCGACTTGGCGTCGGTCTTGAGGTAGTAGCTGCGGCTGGGCAGGCCGAGGCCGCCCTGGTCGGCTTCGGCGATCTCCTGGGTGGCGTTCTTCTCGTCCTGATCGCTGCCGAAGCTGAAGAGAACGTTGACGCCGTCCACCTGGAGGCGGGCGATCTCGGCCGCGAGCTGTTTGCGGTTGGCGATGCCGGCGATGTTGCCGAGCTCGAGATGGAGCGGGTGGAGGCCGCCGGCGTTGGCGGCGGAGCGGTCCATGCAGGCGGTGTAGTAGTCGCCGACTTCCTGCGTCACCAGGTCCTTGTGGGCGGGGTTGCGGCGCGCCGCCTGGAGGATCTTGTGCAGCGCCTCCTGATTGCGCTGCGCCAGCGCCTGGAAGCTGCCCCAGGAGGCCTGATCCCGGGGGATGAGGTGATGGGCGATCCAATTGCCGCAGGCGTATTGATAGAAGTCCTGGCAGGGCTGGACGCCGGTGTCGAGTGCGGCCATGTCCACGCCGCGCAGCGGCGGCTTCGCCGGCGCGGAATGGGAACAGGCGAGCAGGCAGGCGGCGGCGCCAATCAGGAGCAGGCGGGAAACAATAGGTCGCATGGGTCGGAACCGGTTAGCGAGCAGTGTACTCCCGCCGCGCCGCAAAAAGAAGCCGCCCGCCGGGTCCCCGGCGGGCGGCTTCTCATGCCTCGGGAACGGCGGTTAGTTGCCCAGCGTGGCCAGGAACAGCGTGTAGGCGCCCGCCGCGGAGCTGAGGTAGCCCTGCGCCGTCACCGTGGTGCCGGTCGGCATTCCGCTGCCGCTGCCCCCGGTGGCGAGCGCGGCGGCGCTGGTATAGGAGTTGCCGCTGCCGTCGGTGACGTTGACCGAAGTGGCCGCGTTGGCGGAGGCGGTCTCGGTGGCGATCGGCACGAATGCGGCGTAGTTGGTGGCGGGATCGGGCACCAGGGTGAAGCTTGAAACGCCGCTGGTGGCGGTGACCGCGCTGGCGGAGGTGCCCGAGGTGCTGACCGGCGCAGGCCGGATCTCGTCGGCAATCATGCTGGCTGGCGCGGTCTTGGTCGCCGCGATGTCGGTCCAGGCGAGCATCACCGACTGGCCGGGGAAGACCTGGGTCTGATCAAAGGTGGCCAGGCCGGCGGCGGTGGCGGGCGCGGTGTCCTTGATGAGCGTGGTGGAGGCGACCGGGATGGTGATGGCGGTGCCAAGATCGGCGGTACCCGTGGCGGAGTTGGTGCTCTGGTTGGGGACCACGGTCACGCTGGTAAGCGTGGGCGGCGTCGTGGTGTTATCCACCGTGGTCGCGGTGACGATGCCGCTGACCACTTCGTCGCCGGTGCCGAGCGCCACGCCGCCGTTGGGATCCTCCGCCGTGGTAGCGGTGAAGGAGCCGCTGGTGTTGAGCGTGGCCTTGGTGTAGAGAACGGTGCCGGGCTGCACGGCGGCGACGGTGAGATTGTCGTCGAGCGCGCCGGTGGTGAAGGCTTCCTGCGCCGAGACGCCGCTCGCCATCTTCAAGATGACCGAGTTGTTGCTGGCGTTGGCGGAGCTGACCGTGCCATCCAGTTCCAGCGTCGGCGGGGCGGCTTCGTTCTCGACCTGCGAGGCGCTGATCGTGGCGTTCGGCGTAAATGTTACCGTGGTGCCGGTGAGATCGAGGGCGCTGGCCAAATTGAACTCCAGCCCGACGTCGGTGGCGGTCGAGTCGCCCACGACCAGCGGGGCGGGGCCCTTGGCGTTCGTCAGAGTGACGGTCACGGCGACGGTCGCCGGCGCTGTGCCGGCCGCCGGGGTGAAGGTGCAGGTGGTGGTGTTTGCGCCGCAGGAGAGCGTGGCGGCGACGTTGGGCTGAACCGTGCCGGTGCCGTCCACGTAGCTGACGGTGACGCCGCTGATGGTATAGGAGATGGAAGCGAAGCTGTCCGCACCGAGGCTGCCGACAGCGATGGGCGCCCGCGCGCCACCGAGATGGGCCAAGTCAAGCGTGGCCGGCGCGGCCAGCAGGGAAACCGAGTTGCCGCTCGCATCGGTCGCGGTAATTGCGGAGAAAGTAACCTCGGCAGCCAGGACATTCGCCATCGGCGCATCGCCGGCCGAAACATAAGTGGGGCTGGAGATCGGCGGCGGCGAGCTTTGGCTGGGGAGCTGGACGGGGTTACTGCTGGAGCCGCCGCAACCCGCCAGCAGAGCGGAAGCGAAACCGGCGGCTACGGCGAAGCAGATTACGCGAGAACGAGGCGACATGAGCACTTGACCTCCCGGTAAGTCAAATCGAAATGAAGTACAAAAAGCAACCGTCACAAGCCCTGTTGCCCGGCTGGCAACAAGCAGCCGGAGCGCAAGACGTGGCAACTTTCGCACATCTGACTACACCTGTCAACACCCTTCGTGACGTGATGATGAATTATGTACCCGGCGCCCCGGGCCGGGTGCAAGAGCCTCGCAATCGGAGATCGGACATCACGAGGAGACCCGGCCGCGCGCGGCAGTGGCGGCGGGGAAAAGAAAACGGCTCGCCGGCGGGGCCGGCGAGCCGCAGGTTGATTGCATACTTTATGCGATTTCTACTGTTCGCTGCCCAGCTCGTGCAGGTGGGAGCAGAAGAGGGTATCGGTTCCGCTGCTGGTGGATAGGAAGCCGCGCGCCACTAGCGGGGTGTCGACGGCCAGGCTGGCGACGTTGGCGCTGGTCAGCGTCTGGCCGTCGAACACCGTGTTGGCGTTGGTATCGACGTTCAGGGACGTCAAACCGGCGAACTCAGCGAAGTTGCTGTTGGCGTTGAGCAGCAGGGAAATGACGTAGCCGTTGCCGCCGCTGGCGGTCTGCACCGCCGCGTTGGTCAGGCCGTAGGGGTTGACCGCGGCGGGCCTGATTTCAGTGGCCAGGGCGGTGGTGGCGTTGACCTTGCTGCCGGCGACCCAGACGCCTTGGCCGGGGAACACCTGGGTCTGGTCAAAGGTGGCCAGGCCGGCGTTCTGGGCGATGAGCGAGTCCTTGAACAAGGTCGAGGAGTTGACATCCACGGTCACGGTCTGGCCGACGTTGTCTTCGTGCAGGCTGTCGCGGATGACCATGGTGAAGGAGGTGAGGTTGTTGTTGCTGTCGACGGTGGTGGCGGTGACGATGCCGCCGTCCACGCGGCCGCCGTCGTCCTCGCTCTGGCCGTCGTCGGTGGCGTTGACTTCGAGGGCGGTGATGGAGCCGTCGCTATTGACCTGGTCCACGGTGTGAATCAGGGTGCCGGTCTGCAGCGTGGCGAGCGTGATGTTGCTGTCGAACTGGGTGGAGGAGGTGACGTTGAGGGTCACGCTCAGGCCGGTATCGGAGCTGGTGACGGTGATGGTGTTCTTGGTGGTATCCACGGCGGTGACGGTGCCGGTGACGTGGAGTTCGCGGTCGGCGTCGGTTTCCGTGTCCACGCGGGCTACCGCGGCGCTCACCGCCGGCGTGAAGGTCACGACGCCGCTGGTGAGGTCGAGCGACTTCTGCAGGTCGAAGTCGAAGCGGACGTCGGTGGCGGCGGTGGAGTTGACCACCAGCGGGTTGGTGAGGATGATGCTGGCGGTGGCGCTGGCGGCGGGGATGGTCGCGGTGGCCTGCACCACCTTCTGGGTGGTGGGGTCGATGTAGGTGATCTGGGCTGCGGTGACGGTGACGCTGAGGCTGGTGTAGGTGCCTTGCGGGAGGGAATCCATCTCGATCGGAGCCTGGATGCCGCCCAACTGGGTGAGTTCGATGGTCCGCGGCTGGGTCAGCAGGTTGACCGTGCCGCTGGCGCTGGTGAAGTTGACGGCGGAGATGGTGACCAGGGCGGAGAGCACGCTGCTCATGGGCGCGTCGCCGACGGTGATCACCGCCGGGCTGGCGGAGGCGCCGGAACCGCTGGTGTTCGAGCTCGGGCTGGCGCCGGAGCTGCCGCCGCAGGCGGCGAGGGAAACTGAGGCGGCGAGCGCGAGCAGCGCCGCCAGGGAGCGGGTGCGAGAGACGGAAATAGCACGAGTGACCATAAACTCTCCTGACCTCCAACTGGTTGCTTTCAACCCCGGGGGGAGTCGCCCGACTCGCCAGCCGGCGAAAATTTTGGCGGAGCGGGGGGACGGGCTGGGCATCACGAAGAGTCCAGCACGCCGGTTGCCAGCCGGACTTTCCCCGCCGGACGCGAGGTTTGCGCGGGCGGCGGGCGCGGCGGCGGGTAGAAATTACTCTTTTTGGGCGGTTTTGCTATAGTCACCGGGTCAGGGGAGGGCTCATGGGCGAGACAGCCGGAACCCGCGGGAGACTGCAGCACACTCGCTGGGACGACATTGCATTGGAACAGTTGAACCCGCTGATCGCGCGCCACTTCGTGGTGGGCGGGGAGGTGATGCTGGCGCGCATTCTGCTCCAGCGGGGGGCGGTGGTTCCGCGGCACAGCCATGCGAACGAGCAGGTGACGTGGGTGCTGGAGGGGGCGCTGCAATTCGACATTGACGGGCGCACGGTGGTGGTGCGGGCGGGCGAGGTGCTGTGCATTCCGCCGCATATGCCGCATGCCGCGGTGGCGCTGGAAGACACCGTGGACATCGATGTCTTCACGCCGCCGCGGGCGGATTGGATCAACAAGTCGGACGCCTACTTGCGCGGCGGCGGATAGGTTGGCGTTGCGGTTGACCTTCATCGGCCCGCCGGGCTGCGGCAAGGGCACGCAGGCGGCGCGGCTGCGCGCGGCGGGGTATCTGCACGTCTCGAGCGGCGACCTGCTGCGGGCGGCGATCGCCGCGGGCAGCGAGTTGGGGCGGCGGGTGGCGCCGATTTTGGCGGCGGGCGGGCTGGTGGCGGACGAGACCATGTTCGAGCTGGTGGCGGGTTGGGTGGGGCGGCACCCAAACGCGGCGAAGATCGG
>JAKAOE010000188.1 GCA_021823305.1 Acidobacteriota bacterium | reverse complement strand
CATGACGAACACGTAGGCCGCCCCGCCGCCCGCCTCGGCGGTCTGGTTCAATTCGGCGAACCACTGGCGCACCAGGTCGGCGCCTTCGCGGTTGCCGCGGCCGACGATGCTGTCGGTCTGTGCGCTGTCTTCCATGGCGGCTCAGGCGAACAGGATGTTCTCGATGAAGGTCTGCAACTGCAGCTCCATCTGGTCGAAGGTGCTCATCTTCTCCTCGAATTCCCCGATGAAATACGGAATGCCGGCGGCGTCCAGCGCATGCGCGTAGCCCGCCTGCTCCTCCAGTCCCGGTTCGCACATCTTGGCGGCGGCGATGATCGCCGCCTCCGCGCCGGAGCGCGCAATGCGCTGCAGCAGCATCTGCTCCTTGGGTTTGCGCAGGTCGTGCTGCACCGGGCTGTAGGAGCTGGCCTCCAGGTACGCCACCGCCAGGTTGAGCAGCGGGTCGCCCTCCGCCGGGACGTCCTCGAGGATCCAACGCAGCCCGATCAGCAGGTCGTCGTCCACCACGTAGCACGAGCGGCCGATCACGCCGATGAGGTCGAGCGGGGGCTGTTCGCAGAAGCCGCCTTCGAACACCAGGCGGATGCGGTCCTGCTGCTTGTTCGCCCGCCGCGGGAGCAGCGCCAGCGCCGTCTCCAGGATCTCGTTGTGCTCCTCCCGCCGCAGCAACCCGCCGATGGCGACCAGGACATAGGCTTCGTCGGCGGCCAGCTGCCACGGGGTCTCGCGCTTGATCCGGTACAACTCGCGCAGCAGCGCGCGGTTGCGGTTGTACACCGCCAGCGAGGCCCACAGGTCGGCGTCGCCGACCCGCCGCCCGGTGATCTCCTCGATGAGCCGCAGCAGCCGGCCGTATTCGCCGCGCAGGTACGCCGGCGCCGCGGCGGAGTTCGCGTTCTGCGGCAGATACAGGATCTGGCACGGGTGGGGAAAGTTGCGGCCCCACACCGCGGCCAGGTTGCGCGCCGCGTCGCAGATGGGATGGGTCACGAACAGGTCCAGGCGAATGCGCTCGCTCAGCGCCAGCTCGAGCGAAGTCTTGAGGATGGAGCAGAGGTAGGAGCCGAAGAGCGAGTCGGCGCGCACGGCTTCCACCGGCGCGCCGCGGACTTTGAACGGCAGCATGCCGGCCGCGTGGGCGATCTCCTCGGGAAAATAGACCTGAAAGTGGCCGGCGACTTTCCCGCCCCCGTCCCGCCAGCGCGCCACCGTGGGGAAGCTCGTGTCCTCCAGCAGCTCGCGGCACTCGTAGAGCAGGCCCTCCAGCGGCTGGTCGCGCCAGCTATCGAACAACGGCGATGGGAGATGGCTTGCCACGTTCGGCCCGGGGCGTCTGCGCGCTGCCGCAGCGCAACTCAGATGCACTATACTGCACAATACGCGATTGTGCAAGCATCATTGTGCAGTCAATCGGCCGCCGCTCGTCCCGTCCCCCGGACGCCGGCGGCGCCTGGAAGGACGGGGAGCGGCGTTCAGGCGGTTTCCGATTGCCCGCGTCCGGCGGATACGCGCTCCAACTCGCGAATCAGCGCCGCCAGGCTGGCGGGTACGGTCTGGCGCGAGGTGTTGAGCTGGATGTCGGCCTTGCGATAGAAGACCTCGCGCTCCCGGAGGATCCGTTTCAGCTCAACCATGGCCTCCTGACCGTCGTGCATGGGCCGCATATCGCCCTGGCGAATCACGCGCTGCATATGCTCCTGGGGCGACGTCCGGACCCAGACGGTGAGACAGCGGTCGAGGAGGCGCTCGAAGGTGGTCGGCTCGGACACCAGGCTGCCGCCGGTGGCCAGCACAAAGCGCGAGTGCTCGTTCAGCAGCCGTTCCAGGCAGCGCCGCTCCATCATCCGGAATCCCCGCTGGCCGTGAAAATCGAAGACCAGGCTGAGCGACTGCCCGCTTTCCTGCTCGATCAGCCGGTCCAGCTCGAAGAACGGCACGCCGAGATGCGCCGCCAGCTGGGACCCCAGGGTGGATTTGCCGGCGCCGCGCAATCCGATCAGCGCGATCCGGCGGTGACGCGACGCCGAGTCGGCGGAGGCGAAGCGGTCGCGCAGCATTTGCCGCGCCGTGCGCAGATCGTTCGGCGGCAGCGACTTCAGCAGCTCGGTCGCGTGCACCAGATCCACCGGCGGCTCCGGCCCCTCGCGCACCAGGACCTCGAGCGGAACGCCCAGCGCCCGGGCCAGCGCGCGCATCACCAGCAGCGAGATGTTGCCGTGGCCGCCTTCAATCTGCGCGACGTACCGCTCCGAAACGCCGGAGTCGCGGGCCAACACCTTGCGCGTCATGCCGCGCCGGGCGCGCATCTGGCGGATGCGGTCCGCGAAGGCGCGCAGGGTGAGGTCGCCCGCGCCGGCGGCGGCACGGGCGCCGCGGGAGTTCGCGCCGCGGGCGTCCGCGCCGCGGGCGTCCGCGGGTTGCCGCGCTGGGCGGATGCTCCCTCTCCTCGGCTTGCTCAACGTCTTTCCTTCTCTGGGGATCTCCCGCTCGCTTTCCTGCATGCCGGCAACCGCCGCGCCGGCGGGTCAGGCCTTGCCGCCCGCGGCCATCTCCTTGGCCAGCTTGATCACCTGCTGCCGTTCGCGCTCGCTCAGCGTTGCCGCCACCGCGCGCATCTGGGTCAGAAACGCCAGCTCGGCCGACCCCAGCGGCGTCGCGGCAGCGGGCGCGTCGTCGTCCAGCGGCTCGAAGAATCCCACCAGCGGCATCTCCAGCGCCGCCGCCAGCCGCGCCAGGGTTTGCAGCGAAGGCTCGGTGTGGCCGTTCTCCACCCGCGACAGATAGCAGCGCAGCAAGCCGGTGCGGTTCTCCAGGTCGCCCTGCGACAGCCCGCGCGCCAGCCGCGCGCGCCGGATGCGCTCGCCGATTTGAATGTGGCTCGCCACCGCCGCCTCCCGCGCCGGCCGGCCCTAGGCGCCCGCGCCGCCGCCGCTCTCCGCCGCCGGCGCCGCCTGGTTGATGCCGTCCCGCAGCTCCTTGCTGGGCTTGAAGTAAGGCACCTTGCGCGCCGGCACGGCCACCGGCGTCCCGGTTTTCGGGTTGCGCCCCATGCGCGCCTCGCGCTGGCGCACGCGGAAGCTGCCGAACCCACGAATCTCGATCTTGTCGCCCGCCCGCAGCGACTCGACGATGCTCGAGAAGATCGTCTCCACCACCGTTTCGCACACCTTGCGCGTGGGAACGCCGGTGCGGCTGACCTCCTCGATCAGATCGGCTTTGGTCATATGCGGAACTTTAGCATAGCGCGGGCGCGGCGCGCGGCCGCCGCCTCCGGGCGCGATTAGAATTGAAGCGTGAACCCCGCTGCCGCCGGCGCCCCGATTCGCGTCCGCATCGCCCCCAGCCCCACCGGCGATCCCCACGTCGGCACCGCCTACATGGCGCTGCTCAACCTGATCTACGCCCGCCAGCGCGGCGGCCGCTTCGTGCTGCGCATCGAGGACACCGACCGCGCCCGCTTCGTCGCCGAGTCCGAGCAGATGATCTTCGACGCGCTGCGCTGGCTCGGCCTCGAATGGGACGAGGGCCCCGACCGCGGCGGACCCTACGCCCCCTACCGCCAGTCCGAACGCACCCCGCTCTACCAGCAGGCCGCCGCCGACCTGCTCGCCGCCGGCCGCGCCTACCGTTGCTTCTGCACCGCCGAACGGCTGGAAAGCATGCGCCGCGCCCAGGCCGCCGCCAAGCTGCCGCCGCGCTACGACCGCGCCTGCCGCTCCCTGCCGCCCGCCGAGGCCGCCGCCCGCGCGGCCGCGGGCGAAGCGTTCGTGGTGCGCCTCGCGGTGCCGCTCGACGGCGCCACCACCTTCCGCGACGAGCTGCGCGGCGCAATCACCTTCGACCACGCCAACGTGGACGATCAGGTGCTGCTCAAATCCGACGGCTTCCCCACCTACCACCTCGCCAACGTCGTCGACGACCACGCCATGTACATCAGCGACGTCATCCGCGCCGAGGAGTGGATCTCCTCCACCCCCAAGCACGTCTTGCTCTACGACGCCTTCGGGTGGCCGGCGCCGCGCTTCTGGCACATGCCGCTGCTGCGCAACAAGGACAAGTCCAAGATCTCCAAGCGCAAGAACCCGGTCTCGCTCATCTACTACCGCCAGGCCGGCTACCTGCCCGCGGCGATGATCAACTTCCTCGGCCTGCTGGGCGGCGGCATGCCCGCCGCCGAGGATGCGGCGGCGGAGAAGTTCAGCTTCGCGGATATGCTGGCGCGCTTCCAGTTCGACCAGATCCGGCTCGGCGGCCCGGTCTTCGACCTCGAAAAGCTGCGCTGGCTCAACGGCCTCTACCTGCGCGCGCTCACGCCCGAGGCGTTCCTGGAGGCGGTGCGGGCTTCCGTCTTCGGCGAGGCTTATCTCGCCCGCATCGCGCCGCTGGCGCAGGAGCGCATCGAGACGCTGGGCCAGTTCTTCGACCTCACCGACTTCTTTTTTCTGGATGCGGTGGTCCCGCCGCGCGAGGTCTTTCTCCCCAAGAAGCGCACGCTGGAGGACACGCTGCGCGTCGCCGTCGCGCTCACCGCCGCGCTCGAGGCCGCCGAGTGGACGCCGCCCGCGCTCGAAGCCGCGCTGCGCGCCCTCGCCCAGACGCAGGGCTGGAGCGCCAAGGAGGTCTTCATGCTGCTGCGCGCGCTCGTCACCGGCAAGACCGCCTCGCCGCCCCTGCTCGAGAGCCTGGAGGTCTTCGGCCGCGCGCGCACGCTCGACCGCCTGCGCCGCTTCCTCGAGATCCAGGCCGCGCGCCCGGCGCCGCCGCCCGCGCCGCGCCCGGCGGAGTAGCCGCCCCCGATGCGGCGCTGGCTGACGACGCTGTTCGGACTGGCCGCGGTGGCGGCCGCCGTGCCCGCGCCGCGCTCCACGCCGGCGCTGCCCCGCTTCGCCGCGCCGCCGCTCTGGCAGCTTGACCTGAGCACGCTCGGCGATGTCCCCGGGCGCCGGCTCGCGCGGCTCGACGCCGCCTCCGCCGGTCTGCATCCGCTGGTGTTCTCCACCCCCGGCCGCCTTGCCGTCGCCTTTCTCACCTACGCCGCCCCGCCCCAGCTCACCCCCCGCGG
>JAKAOE010000187.1 GCA_021823305.1 Acidobacteriota bacterium | reverse complement strand
GCCGAGCAGCGCCTGGCCGATGCCGCGCGAGCGCACGCCGGCCTCCACCACCAGGCCGCTGATCTTGGCGGCGGGATCGAGCTCGACCGCGCGGAAGATGTAGGCGCCCAGCCAGCCGGCGGCCTGGCCGTCGAGTTCGGCGACGAAAACGGCGAAGTCGCGCCGCCCGCGCAGGGCGCGCAGGCGTGCGGCGATCTGGCGGGCGGTGGAGGGATAGCTGAGCTGGCCGGCGAGCTCGGCCATGCGGGCGTGGTCGGCGGGTCTGGGCGGGCGAACGACGAGCCTGCCTTCGCCGTGCGGGCGGGGTTGCGCGTGGGGCATTCAGTTCTCCGGATGCCGCAATTCTGCCAAGATTTGGCGCGCGAAATCGCGCTGGATGACCAGCGGCGCGGCGGCGTCGGCCTGGATCTCGGGCGTGAACCGCGTCAGGCGGAACTCGCCGGCGAGCCGCTCGCCGCCCTGGCGCGTGGGGAGGTAGGGATCGCGGACCGCACCGCGGATGGCGGCGACGAGCGCGGAGCGGTCGGCGCCGGCCAGCGCCGGCGGCAGGGCGGCGAGCGCGCCCAGCGCGGCGATGCGGACGCGCTCGGGTTCGCCCGGCGAGGCGCGGGCGAACAGCACGGCGGCGGCGCCGGGCGCGCGCGTGGCGGCGAGGGCGGCGAGCACCGCCTGCATGACGTGAATCTCGCGCCCGGGCGTGGCTTCGGCCTGGAGGACGGCGAACGCGCCGGGGTTGCCGGAATGGCCGATGCCCGCGGCCGCGGCGGCTTCCACCGCGTAGCTCGGGTCGGCGCGCAGCGCACGAACCAGCGCGGCGTAGACGGCCGGGCGCCGGGCGAACCGGCCCAGCGCGCCGGCCACGGCGGCTCGGACGCGGCTGGCGGGCTGGCGGGCGGGATCGAGCGACTCGAGCAACGCGGTCCGCGCGGGCGCGCCGCCGAGTTGGGCCAGCGCGGCGGCGGCGGCGGAGCGGACGGCGTAGAAGGCGTCGGTTTGGAGCACGCGCTGGAGCGCCGCAACGGCTTGGCCGGCGGCGTCCGGGGGCTGCGCGCCGAGCTGCCGCACCGCCCAGAGGCGGCTCATCATTTCCGGGTCGCGTCCGACGGCGGCGATCAGGGCGGCGGCGGGCTGGGGGAAGACCAGCGTCTTGTCGAGAAAATCGCCGGGGTCGAAGTCCACCCAGAGCGGGCGGAAGGCGAGCGGTACGGTGAAGGTCTGGCTTCGCCGCGCGTCGCGGACGACGACGTCGCGGTGCTCGCCATTGGCGCCGTGGAACGCCAGCTCGACCGGCATGACGAAGACCGGCGGGATATCCTTGCCCTGTTGCGTCTGGGCGACGGTGAGCACTTCGCTTTGGGCCGCCGCGTCGTAGCGCGCGGCGACGCGGTAGTCGGGATGGCCCGCCCGGTAGGCCCACTCATGGAAGAACCAGCCGAGCTCGAGCCCGGTGGACGCGCGCAGCGCCGCGATGAGCTGGTGGGTATCCACCGCGCGGCCGTGGTACTTCACCAGGTAGTGATGCAGGGCGCGGAAGAGCCGCTCTTGTTGTGACGCCGGCTTGCGCGCGGCGGCGGGGCCGTCCACGACGAAGCGCAGCATGTCGAGCACGGCGGCGCCTTTGGCGTGGGTGACGGCGTCGAACATGTCGAGCGGGTCGGCGTAGCGGCGGTCCACGAGCGGGCGCAGGTTGCCCGAGCGCTGCTCGGCCTGTTCGGCTTGCTGATCCTGGTAGATCGCGTAGCGGTAGGCGTCGTAGCCGGCGTGGTGCTGGGCGTAGAGCGCCTCCATGTAGGTGGCGAAGCCCTCGTTGAGCCAGATATCGGCCCAGTCGCGGCCCTGGACGTAGTCGCCGAACCAGTGCTGACCGAGCTCGTGATCCACCAGCCCGGTGCTGGAGTAATCGTGGTCGGCGCGGGCGGAGTGCAGCGTGGCGTCGGTGAGCGTGGTGGCGCTGACGTTTTCCTGGCCGCCGAAGACGAAATTATGGACCGCAACCTGGGCGTATTGCTCGTAGGGATACTCCACGCCGGTGGCGCGCGAGAAGAAGCCAAGCATGTCGGGCGTGAGGTGGAACGAGCGGCGGGCACGGGCGGCGGAAACCGAGCGCGCGACGTAGTAGTCCACCGGCGTGTTCTCGTAACGGTCCGTCACCTTGCGCCAGGGGCCGACGGCGATGGAGGTGAGATAGGAGCTGTGGGGGACGCTCTCGCGCCAGTCGTAGGTGGCATTGCCGCCGGCGCGGGTGACGCTCACCAGCCTGCCGTTGGAGACCACGCTCAGCCGGTCAGGGACGGTGACGACGGTTTCGCTGGTGGCCATGTCGTTGGGGTAATCCCAGCAGGGGAACCAATAATGATTGAGCTCGGGCTCGCCCTGGGAGAAAACCTCGGTGGGCCAATGCGGATAGTGCCGGGTCGGGGTGACGAAGAACAGGCCGGTGGCGGGGAAGCCATGGTAGACGATGCGCACGCGCAGCGTGTCGGCGGGGCCGTAGGCGCGGTCGAGCGTGATCCAGAGGCGGGGATCGCGGCGCGAAAAAGCGAGCGCGCGCGGGGCGGCGCCGGGGCGGAGCAGGCTGACGGACTGGATGGCGAGGCCGGAGCTGTTGAGGTAGAAGCGGTGGAAGCCGGCTTCGATGGGGTGGAGGGTGACGGTGTCGTCACCGAAGACCTCGCCCTTCCTGAAATTGAAGTGCAGCGCCAGCTTGTAGTTTTCGGCGCGGTAGGCGCGGCTGGGCGGCCAGTGGACGCCACCCGGCAAGCGCGGATTCACGGTCTGCGCGCGGACGGCGAAGACGGCGGCCAAAGCGGTGCACACAGCCAGAGCGAACCGCGAGCGGGTCATGCGGGCGAGCGTGGCATGGTGGCCGCTGCGGCGTCTAGAAGGGATTTGAGCGGCTCGGCAACCTTCAATAGGCGGCCGACTTGCCGGCGGCTTGCCATTCACCGAAGAGGGCGCGGCATTCGGCGGCGAGGCAGCCGGCTTCGAGGCGCACCGGGCTGCGGCCGAGTTCAAGCAGGCGGGCGGCGGGGAGCGTGAGCTCGTGAAAGCCGGCGGCGGCGGCATCGGCGATGGCGGCGCCATAGACGACGCGGTCCACCCGCGCCCAGTGGATCGCGGCCATGCACATCGGGCAGGGTTCGCAGGTGCTATAGAGCTCGCAGCCCGCGAGCGAGATGTCACCGCTGCGTTGGGCCGCCAGGCGGATGGCGGTGATTTCGGCGTGGGCGGTGGGATCGCCGGAGGCCCAGACCTGGTTGTGGGCGGTGGCCAGCGGCGCTTCGCCGGATACGATGACGCAACCGAAGGGCGACTGGCCGGCGGCGATGCCTTGGCGGGCGGCGACGATGGCGGCGCGCATCCAGTGCTCTTCGCGCGCGGCGGACATCAGAAATGGCGCGCGGAGAGCGCCAGCGACGACAGGCGCTCGACGCGGACGGGGTCGTTGGCGTAGACGCCGCAGGCATGCTCGACGCCGAGGCTGAGGCCGAGCAGGTGGGCGGCGGCGAGCTGCAACTCGGCGTAGCGCCGGGTGCGCATCTGGCTGGCATGGCATTCCATAAGCTGCTGCCAGGCCGGGGCCACGGCGGAGACGTCCACCACGAGGTCGGGCGGGCGGACGCCGTGGCGGGTGATGTCGTAGTAATAAAGCTGGCCGACCTTGTGCGGCGGAAGGGTGAGCAGGTCCACCAGCCCGGCGTAACGGGCGAAGCGGCAGGCGTCGCGCACCAGGCTGCCGGCGGCGGCGTGGTCGGGATGCTGGTTGGCCTCGGGATGCGGCGCGAGCACGATGGCGGGCTGGGCGCGGCGGATCTCGGCGGCGAGGCGGACGGCGTTTTGCGGCGTGTACTCGAGATAGCAGTCACCGCGGAAGTCGAGGAACTCGATCGCGGCGCCGAGCTGGGCGGCGGCGGCGCGCGACTCCTGCTCGCGCTCCTCGGGCGTGCCGGAGGAGGCGGCTTCGCCGCGCGAAAGCACCAGCAGCTTGACCGCGTTGCCCGCCTGGCGCTCGAGCAGCAGCAGGGCGCCGCAGCCGAACTCGATGTCGTCGGGGTGGGCGCCCACGGCGAGGATGGTGACGCTCATCGCGCACCGCCGGCGGGGACGGCGTCGCAGATTTCCTGGTAGTACCGCTCGTACTGCGGAATGACGCGGGCGGAGTCGAAGCCGGCGGCGGTGCGGCGCGCGGCCTCCGACACGCGGGCGTAGAGGTCGCGATCCTGCAGCAGGGCGAGAACGCGGGCGGCGTGCGCGGCGACGTCGCCCACCGGCTCGAGGAAGCCGTCCTCGCCCGAGGTGATGAGCTCGGGCAGGCCGCCGGTTTGCGTGGCGACGGTGGGCACGCCGCAGGCCATGGCTTCGAGCGCGGCCAGGCCGAACGACTCGAGCTCGCTGGGCAGCAGCATGACATGGGTTTCCGGCAGCAGGCGCTCGATGTGGTCCTGCTTGCCCAGGAAGGTGACGTGGGCGGCGACGCCGAGTTCGTGGGCGAGCATCTCGGCCGGGCCGCGCTCGGGACCGTCGCCCGCCATCAGCAGATGCACCGGCAGCTCGCGGCGCACCGCCTCGAGAATGCGGATGCAGTCGAGCGGGCGCTTCACGGCGCGGAAGTTGGAGATGTGGACCAGCGTGGGCTCGGCGCGGCGGCGCTCGGGCGCGGGGTGGTAGGTGCGGCAGTTGACGAAGTTGGGGATGACGCGGATGGGGTGGTGGATGCCGAAGACCTCCTCGGTCTGGCGGCGCAGGTACTGGCTGATGGCGGTGATGCCGTCGGACTGCTCGATCGAGAACTTGGTGATGGGGAAATAGGAACGGTCGGAGCCGACCAGCGTGATGTCGGTGCCGTGCAACGTGGTGACGAAGGGCAGGCGGCGCTTGGGCGCCATCATCTGCTTGGCCAGCAGGGCCGAGATGGAGTGCGGGATGGCGTAGTGGACGTGGAGCAGGTCGAGGTCGTAGCACTCGGCCACCTCGGCCATGCGCGAGGCGAGCGCCAGGCCGTAGGGGGCGTACTGGAAGAGCGGGTAGTTGGAGACCTCGACTTCGTGATAGTGGATGCGGGGCGTGTCGGGATAGATCG
>JAKAOE010000186.1 GCA_021823305.1 Acidobacteriota bacterium | reverse complement strand
GCGGGCGAGAAGGAACCGTGGCGGCGGTAGGTGGTGACGCCGGTCTTGCGCAAGACCTCGGTGGCACCGCCAAACGGAGCGTTGCGGGCGGGATCGGTGGGGCCGAAGAGGGCGACGGTGGGCGTCGCCAAGGCGGCGGCGAGCTGGAGCGGACCGGTGTCGCCGCCGACGGCGAGGCGGGCGCGGCGGAGGATGGCGGCGAGGTGGTCGAGGTCGCCGGAGAACAGGCGGGCGCGGATGGTGCTGGCGCGGCGATGAGCATCGTCGAGGTCGCGGTCGCCGGGGCCGCGGTTGATGACGACGGCGAGGCCGTAGTCGCGCTCGATCATTTCGGCCAAGCGGGCGTAGCGCTCGGCGGGCCAGCGCTTGGAGGCCCAGCCGCCGCCGGGGGAGAAGAAGGCGAAGGGCCCGACGCGGTTGGTGGAGAGCCACTCGTCCACCTCGGCCTGCACGGCTTCGGGGACGGGAAAGGGAAACTCCAGGCGGCGCTCGAGCGGGCCGACGGCGGCGGCGAGGTCGAGCATTTTTTCGACCACGTGGGTGCTGTGGGGATGGACGCTTTCGGTGTAGGCGAGCGAGGCGCCGAGTTCGAGGCGCACGTTGGCGGCAAAGCCAATGCGGCGGGGCGCGCCGCTCAAGCGGGTGAGGAGAGCGGACTTGACGGTGCCCTGGAGATCGAGCGCGACGTCGGGCTCGAAGCGGCGGATCTCGCCGATGCCGGCGCCGAGAGCCTGCCAGCGGTGGGGGCGGCGGCGGAAGGCGTGGCTATCCACGGTGAAGACGTCGTCGAGGGCGGGATGGCGGGCGACGAGGGGAAGCCACTTCTCCTCGACCAGCCAGGCGAGGCGGGCGCCGGGGTAGGAGGCGCGCAGGCTGGCGGCGACGGGCAAGGCATGGACGATGTCGCCCAAGCTGCTGAGCTTGACGATGAGGATGCGCCAAGGGCCGGGCCTGGCGCCCGGCGCGTCCGATTGGGCGGTCACGATAGGTTCAGTGTATCGTCAGCAGCCGGCACCGGGGCGCAGGCGGCGGAGGAGCTCGGCGCTGGAGTGGCGCTTGGGATCGCCGGCGATGCGGACCTGGATGCCGAGCTCGGCGGCGACGGCGGCTTCGGGAACGGTGGCGGGAGTGTAGTCGGTGCCCTTGGCGTGGATGGCGGGGCGGAGGGCGCGGAGCAGGGGCTCGACGGTGGGCTCATCGAAGACGACGACGGCGGAGACGCCGCGTACGGCGGCGACGACCTCGGCGCGCGCCAACTCGGAGGCGACCGGGCGGCCGGGACCTTTGAGGCGGCGGGCGGAGGCGTCGCTGTTGAGAGCGACGACGAGGCGGGCGCCGAGGGCGGCGGCGGCTTGCAGGTAGCGGACGTGACCGACGTGGAGGAGATCGAAGCAGCCGTTGGCGAAGACGACGGTGTCGCCGGCGGCCTGCCAGGCACGGACCTGGGCGACGAGTTGCGGGAGGGCGAGGATTTTGGCGCGCGCGGGCATCAGGCGCCAGAAAGGGCGGCGGCGAGCTCGGAGCGGGTGACGGTGGCAGTGCCGGGCTTCATCACCACGAGGCCGCCGGCGCAGTTGGCGAGTTCGGCGGCTTCGGCCCCGGAGGCGCCGGCGGCGAGGGCGGCGGTGAAGACGGCGATCACGGTATCGCCGGCGCCGGTGACGTCGAGCGCCTGCTGCGAGCCGAAGACGGGCCAGTGGCGGGTGCGGCGGCCAGGCTCGAACAGCGCCATGCCGTCGCGGCCGCGGGTGACGAGGAGATGGGCGCAGCCGAGGCGGGCGCGGAGGCGGCGGCCGGCGCGATCGAGTTCCCCGGGGGTGGCGACGGGGGCGTGGAAGGCGGCCTCGAGCTCGGCTTCGTTGGGAGTGGCGGCGGACGCGCCGCGGTAGGCGGCGATCTGGAAGCGGGCATCAACGGCGAGCAGGCGCGGGGGCGGCAGCAGGGCGCGGGCGGCGGCGGCGGCGGCGGGGGAGACGGCGCCGTAGCCGTAGTCGGAGACGAGCAGGGCGTGGGCGCCGCGCAGGGCGCGGCGGGCGGCACGCGCCAGCCAGCGGGCGGCGGCAGCGGGCGGCGGCGGCGGCTCGAAGTCCACGCGCACCACCTGCTGCGGGCTGGTGTGGGGGTGGTGGGCGAGGATGCGGGTCTTAGTGGGGGTGGGGCGGCCGCGGAGGGTGAGGACGCCGCCGGTGGTCACGCCCCAGCGGGCGAACAACTGGCGCAGGGCGGCGCCGGACTCGTCGTCGCCGAGCAGGCCGAGGACGCGCACGCGCACGCCCAGGGCGGCGAGGTTGGCGACGGCGTTGGCGGCGCCGCCGGCGGCGATGGCGCGGCGGCGGCGCTTGAGGATGAGCACGGGGGCTTCGCGCGAGACGCGGGCGATTTCGCCGTCGAGGAACTCGTCGGCGACGAGGTCGCCCCAGACGGCGACGGTGAGGCGGGGAAAGCGGCGCAGATAGCGGCGCAGGCCGGCGTAGGGGGCGGCGGCCGCAACCAGGCTGGAGCTCATCGCGGATCCTGCCGCAGGATGGCGCGCACGGCGGCTAGGGCGTCGTCGGCGATGGCGTCGGGCTGAGCGGCAAGCACATCGCCATCGGCGAGCTCGCGCGCGCCGTACCCGGTTTTGACCAGCACCGCGCGGGCACCGACGGCATGGGCGACGGCGACGTCCATGCGGCGGTCGCCGACGACCCAGGAGGCGGCGAGGTCGAGATCGAGCTCCCGGGCGGCGCGGCGCAGCATGCCGGGCTGCGGCTTGCGGCAGTCGCAGACGCGGGTGTAGGCGGGGACGGGGCCTTCGGGGTGATGCGGGCAGTAATAGACGGCGTCGAGGCGGGCGCCGGCGGCATCGAGGCGGGCACGCAGCAGGGTGTGGAGGGTCTCGACGGCGGACTCGGGGAACAGGCCGCGGGCGATGCCAGCCTGATTGGTGATCACGACCGCGGCCAAGCCGGCCTGATTGACGCGCCGGACGGCGGCGGGGGCGACGGGAAAAATGTGGAAGTCCTCGGCACGCCCGGCGTAGCCGACCTCTTCGTTGAGGGTGCCGTCGCGATCGAAGAAGATGGCCGGACGCATGAGACGGGCAGGGCGGGGCGATGCGCGGCGCGCTGCGTCGTCCTCGGTCGGCCGGCCGTCGTCACGTACGTCCCTGTACGCTCCTAGGCCGGCCTCCCTGCGTCCTAGCATCGCTTGCGCCTCGCCCCTTCCAGAGAGTCACGCCTCCGCAGCGAGCTCGCTGCGACGTTCTCCCGCTTCGAAATTACGACCATCCCGGTTCGCAGCCCTGCCCCTGCAATCTCGCTCCGGTCAAGCTGGCGCGACTCGGGACCTGCCGCGTGCTGGTCAATTTTAGAGCAAATAGGGGGGCGGCGGCCGCGCAACGCCCAAGTAGTATCTAGCACGCGCGCGGCGGGCGCGGGTAGGATGGAAAGCAAGATGCTGTCGCGCGTGTTTCGGGTCCATTTTGTCGGCATCGGCGGGATCGGGATGAGCGGGATCGCCGAGGTGCTGCTGGTGCAGGGCTGGCCGGTGTCGGGCTCGGACGTGCGCGCGTCGGCGATCACGGAGCGGCTGGCGGGCCTGGGGGCACGGATCGCGATCGGGCACGCGGCGGAGAACCTGGGCGACGCGGAAGTGGTGGTGGTGTCGAGCGCGGTGGCGGCGGACAATCCCGAAGTGCAGGCGGCGCGGGCGGGGCAGATTCCGGTGATTCCGCGGGCGGAGATGCTGGCCGAGCTGATGCGGCTGAAGTTCGGCATCGCGGTGGCGGGGATGCACGGCAAGACGACCACGACCTCGCTGATTGCGACGGTGCTGGCGGGGGTGGGGCTGGACCCGACGGTGGTGGTGGGGGGGCGGCTGGACTCGATCGGCTCGAACGCGCGGCTGGGGAGCTCGGCCTACCTGGTGGCGGAGGCGGACGAGAGCGACCGCTCGTTTCTGCAACTATCGCCGATCGTGGCGGTGATCACGAACCTGGACCGCGAGCATCTGGACTGCTACCGGGACCTGGAGGACATTCAAGCGGCGTTCGTGGAGTTCGCCAACCGGGTGCCGTTTTACGGCACGGTGCTGGCGGGCGCTGACGACGATGCGACGCGGTCGATCGTGGGGCGCTTCCGGCGGCGGGTGCTGACCTACGGGTTGCACGCGGAGAGCGAGCTGCAGGTGGTGGAACCGCGGCTGGCGGGGCTGGAGTCGCGCTTCCGGCTGCGGGCGACGGCGGCGGCGGCGCACCTGTTCGGGCGGGAGACGCTGGGCAGCCCGGACCTGGGCGAGTTCCGGCTGGCGCGGCCGGGGCTGCACAACGTGCTGAACGCGACGGCGGCGGTGGGAGTGGGGCTGCTGCTGGGGCGGGACCTGGAGATGATCCGGACGGCGATCGCGGGCTTTCGCGGCGTGGACCGGCGCTTCCAGATCCGGGGCGAGGCGGGCGGCGTGACCGTGGTGGACGATTACGGACATCATCCCACGGAGCTGGCGGCAACGCTGCGCGCGGCGCGGCAGGTGGCGACGGCGAGCGAGCCGCCGGGGCGGGTACTGATGATCTTCCAGCCGCACCGGTATACGCGCACGCATTTTCTGGAGGGCGAGTTCGCGCAGGTGCTGGGGTTGGCGGACGCGAGCTGGCTGCTGGACATCTATTCCGCGGGGGAGGCGCCGATCGCGGGGGTGAGCGCGGAGCGGCTGGCGGAGCGGGCGCGGGCGGGGGGCGCGGCGTGTGAGTACGCCGGCGACGCGGAGACGGCGATCGCGGCGGCGGCGGCGGCGGCGCGGCCGCACGATCTGATCCTGACGCAGGGGGCGGGCAGCGTGTCCGGCCTGGGCGACAAGCTGCTGGCGGCGCTGGCGCAGCGCGGGGCGGCGGCGCGGACGGCGCCGCGCGCGCGTTGACGATGGCGGAGCGGGATCACCTGCGGGACGCGGACGACGATCTGCCTCGCGCCGCCGAGCCCGAAGGCGAGGGGCTGGAGGCCGGCTACCGGCGGCGCGCCAAGCCGGTGCGAGTACGGCGGCGGCGGGCGGCGGACTGGCTGCGGATGGCGCGGCGGGGATGGCGGCCGGCGGCGTACGCGGCCATCGCG
>JAKAOE010000185.1 GCA_021823305.1 Acidobacteriota bacterium | reverse complement strand
CTCTCGTATCAGATCGCCGCCACCGCGAGCGCGCGCTGGCTGGCCGCCAAGGTCGGAGAACAGCGAATCGCCGCCGTGCGTCGTCGCGGCTGGCCGGCGGTGCTGGCAGGCGCCATTTTGCCGGCGCCGTTCCCCTACAAGCTGGTGCCGCTGGCGGCGGGCGCGGCCCGGCTGCCGCGGATGCAGTTCCTGGGAGCGCTGGCCGTGGGCCGCGGGCTGCGATTCAGCTTCGCCGCCTACGTCGGCGCGCGCTACGGCCGCCAGGCGCTGGCGACGCTCCGCCGGGCCCGGCCCTCGCCGGCCGCGATCGGCATCGCGGCCGTGCTAGCGGTCGCGCTGGCGGCCGCGGTGTGGCTGTGGAAGCGACGGCGGCGCGGTCGGGGGCGGAAGCCATGAGCCGCCGCACCCGCCGCTCGCCTGCGCACGCCGGGCCTGAGGAGCATCCACGCTTCAGCCCGCCAGCAGGGTCTGCACGACGGGCTCGGGATCGTCTTCGAACTGGTAATCGCCAGTGGCCGCGGCGCGGCGGCGCTCCGACCACGCCAGCGCCGCCAGCAGGAGGGCCAGAGCGGCGGCCATGCGCCAGCGATTGGCGAGCAGCCACTGCTCCCAATCGGCCAAGGCAAAAGCGCCGACGTAGAACGCCGCCGCATAAAACGGCCAGACGTAGGTGAGTTTCGCCCCTCCGGGCTGGTAGGAGCAGGTGAACGGGAGCTTGCGCAGGTTCCAGGTCAGGCACTGAATCCAGGCGGCGCCGATCACCGCCAGAAAGACGAGCTGCGCGAGCGCCGCCGGAGCCGGCCACAACCGGAAGTCAAGACCGACCACGGGCAGAAGCATCACCGCAAGGTACACGCCCAAAAGGCGGCGGCCGGCCTCGGTCAGGTCACCGGCCCGCGCATCCACGCAGACGCGAAAGATCCAGTTGGCCCGTACCTCGACCGGCACCGCGAAACTGTTGCGCAATCCGGCCAACAGGAACAGCTCCAGCACCAGCGGCATGGCGATGGCCACATGCGGGGCGGAGGCGAAATCGGGCGCACGGCGATGCGCCAGCAGCGCCATGCTCGAGGCGAGCACCACCGCCGCGCCGATCGCAAACCAAACGCCGACAATCATGCGCTGGCGGCGGCAGCGCGCCAGCGTAAGCGAGGCGAAGCGGGCAATCGCGGCCTGGGGCGCCGAGCCGGCCCACCTCCAGCGGGATGGCCAGTGGGCACGCCGGATACGGGCTTGTCGTTCGGGGCGAAAGGCACGATAGGCGGCAAGCAGGTAGAGACCGACGGCGGCAAGGGCCAGCGCGAGGGCCCAAGGCGCCAGTGGCAGCGGGGATTCGAAACCCCACTGCCACGCCGGACCCAGTTCGGCCAGCCGGGGCAGCAACAGCAGGCCGGTCACGACCGCGACCAATCCGGCCAGTTGCACCATGGACGCGAGCTTCCGCAGACCGGGCATGCCGGAACACGCCACGGCCAGCGCCCGCAGAACCAGGACCGAGCAGAAGGCGATGGCGGCGGTGATGAGCACCGCTCCCGCCTGGTGCGCCATCCCCCGCAGCGGCGATTCGAACGTCCAGTCGAGCAGCGGCATCAGCACCAGGGATGGCGCGTTGACCACGAGCGTCAGAATCGCGAGCAGCAGCGCCAGCGCCGCACCGTGAGCCGCCACAAGACGGCGAGGGCGAACCGGCAGCGGGGCCAGCACGGCGCCGTCCGCCGCGCCGGGCAGCAGCGCGTCCCACTCCAGCAGCACGGCGAGCGCCACCAGCAGGCCGGAGTAGTACGCCAGCTCGTGCAGGACCGGAAGCGCGTTGACGATCTCAACCCGAAACCCGACCACCACCGGGCCCGCCAGAAAGAACGCCAGCGCCACGCCCGGCATACTGAACGCAATTGCCGCCAGCACCAGCACCGAGCGCGGATCGGTGCCGCGCGCCAAGCCGTCCAGGCGCGTGAAGCGCCGCCAGGCGTTGCCAAAAAGAAGGGAGAACTGGCTCACGACTACCCCGATAGCAGCGCGGCTAGATCACCGGCCTGGCGCTTCACGTCCCGCTGCTCTGTCAGCTCGATGAAAATTTCTTCCAGCGTCGGCAGGGCCATCATGGCGCGCAGGTTGGCCACCTGGTCGTCGGCGACGATGCGGCCGCGGTGGATCACCAACACGCGCCCGCAGAGCTTCTCGGTGGATTCCAACTGATGCGAGGTGATCAGAATCATCCGGCCGCGCGCCGCCAGAACCTCGAACAATTGGCGCACCAACAGGATGGTGGTCACGTCCAAGCCGGAGAAGGGCTCGTCCAGGATCAGGATTTCAGGATCATGCAACAACGCCGCCGCCAACAGGATTTTCTGCCGCATTCCTTTGGAGTACTCGTCCAGCGACACGTCGGCGTCGCTTTCCAGGCCGAAGGCCTCAAGCAGCGCGTGGATCCGGGACCGGAGCGTCCGCGGCGGCACGCCGCGCAGCCCGCCCACCAACTGAAGATATTCGTGGCCGCTGAGATGGCGATATACCCGGGCCTCCTCGGGAACATATCCCAGCTTTCTCTTATAGGCGTCGAGATCGCCGCCGATGGGGCGGGCGTCCAGCAGTACTTCGCCGCGCGTCGGCGACAACAGGCCGGCCAGGATTTGTACCGTGGTGCTCTTACCCGAGCCGTTCGGACCAAGATAGCCGCAGATTTCACCGGGGCGCAGGACGAAGCTGGCGTCGTGCAACACCTCCAGGCGCCCGTAAGCTTTCGCCACCCGCCGCAACTCGAGCACGAGGTCATTCTAACTTGGCTCGGGCGGCGGCGGCGAAGCGTCTCCGCTCCGGCCGCCGCCACGGCTCCCGGCGCCTCCGCAGCCCGTGCCGGTGCGCTCTGGTTGGCCGTAGTTCGGCGTCCTATAATCGGGCCTCAGAGCCACCGACAGGAAGGGACCATGGCCTCTCTGATCAAAACGTCAAACCCGGCGCTGAGCGCGAAAACCTTCGAAAATCAGATCGCCGTCACCGGCGAGACGATGACCTTGCAGGGCACGATCAACAAGACCGGGCTGCTGATTTTTTGCGCGTTCGCGACCGCTGCCTGGACCTGGAAGCTTGCCTTGACCCAGCCGGCGGCCGTGCAGGGCTGGCTTTTGGGCGGCGTCATCGGTGGCCTGGTATTCGCGTTGGCCACCGTGTTTAAAAAAGAATGGGCGCCGGCGACCGCTCCGCTCTACGCGCTGTGCGAGGGGCTGGCGCTGGGCGGGTTGTCGGCGGCGCTCAACCGGGCCTACCCCGGCATTGCTCTCCAGGCGCTGGAGGCCACGCTCGGCGTCACGCTGGTGATGTTGTTCCTTTATTCCACGGGAACCCTACGCGCCACGCCCAAATTCGCCATGGGCGTGATGGCCGCGACGGGCGGCATCTTCTTCGTCTATCTGCTCGACATGGTGCTCGGATTTTTTCACAGCGGCGTCCCGCTGCTGAATAGTTCCAGCCCGCTCGGCATCGGCATCAGCGTGGTGATCGTCATCGTCGCGGCGCTCAATTTGATCCTGGACTTCGGCTTTGTCGAGACCGGCGTGCATGCGGGCGCCGCCAAGTACATGGAGTGGTACGGCGCGTTCGGCATCATGGTGACGTTGGTGTGGATGTACATCGAGATGCTGCGGCTGCTGGCGAAGCTGAACAACCGCTGAGCATCCGCGGGGGGCAGAGCTAGCGGCCTCAGACATCATCTCCCGAGCACTACTTTGTGTGCGGCCCGACGCCGAAGGAACTTCCGATCGTGCTCGCGCAACATGGAGCTCAGCAGGAAGTAAACGAATTTCCGTTGTTGAGGGGGCAGCGCCTCACCGAGGATGTTCGCCCACCCGGTGAAGCGATCCCTCCCTGTGAACCGCCTGAAGGCCTCGCGAAGCGACTCCTCAAGCTCGACCGGGTCGGTGGGTCCCGCAAGCTTTGGCGAGTAAACCTCGCCGTCGAGCTGCTGCAGCTCCCGCTTTTTGTACGCAATGCGGAGGTCGAATTCGGTTGCGTAGTCTACCCGCCCGCCCGACTTCTCGATCGCCCCTATGCTTCGCTCCAGCCGTGCGATCCGCGAGTCGGTCCGGTAGCACTGCCCGCAAAGACCCCGGCGATAGACCGGGGCAAACCAGTCGCGGCAGCGCGAGCATCGCTCCTGGTTCGAAAGCCGCTCAAGGAACCCTTTGATGAACTCGTCTTCGCTGGGTTGCGGTTGCAATGGCGTTGGCGGCGCTGCGCCGGCGGGGTTAGCGCTTGGCGCGCTTGGCGTTGCGGGAGCGAGGCCGGGAACCGTTGCCCTTCTTCAGTTCGGCCATGATTTCCCTGGCTCTCGCCCGAGCCAACTCGTGCAGCGAGCGGCGGAACTCCTCGTCGTCCAAGGCCTCGCGGGCAAATTTTTCCGCGGCACGATCGAGCGCCACGGAAATCGAGCCGGTAAACGTCTCGCTCACGCGCTCGTCAACGAGTCTTTGCAGCAAACTGCGCGGCATGGCGGGAGTTGGTTGCGGGGGGTGGATTTGAACCACCGACCTTTGGGTTATGAGCCCAACGAGCTACCGGACTGCTCCACCCCGCACAAGGAGTATAGCAAAGACGCGCGCGGGGTTGGTGGGCCGCCGAGGGCACGGTACCCTAAACTCCATGCTCGCCATCGCCGATCACGGGCTGCTGGCGGACGGGCTGACGTCGGCGCTGATCGGGCGCGACGGCAGCGTGGCCTGGCTCTGCCTGCCGCGCTTCGACTCCCCCTCCGCCTTCGCCACGCTGCTCGACCCGCACGCCGGCGCCTGCCGCTTCGCGCCGGCGGATGGCGGGCTGGGCGTCCAGCGCTACGTGGAGCACACCAACGTGCTGGTGACCCGGTTCCCGCAGGTGCGCGTCACCGACTGGATGCCGGCGCGCTTCGACGGTGCGGTGGCCGCCGGGTTCGGGCACGGGGCGCTGTGCCGCTGGGCCGAGCCCGAAGGCGCGCCGGGGGGGCGCGAGCTGGAGCTGCTGTGCGCGCCGCGGCTCGACTATGGGCGGCAGGCGGCGCGCTGGCAGGCGGGGGCGAACCGCATCTGGCACGCCGACGGGCCTACGCCACTGTAGTCCGCGGCC
>JAKAOE010000184.1:2601-5100 GCA_021823305.1 Acidobacteriota bacterium | reverse complement strand
GCGCAACACCGCATGTCCATCCAGCCGCGGCAGCTTGAGGTCGAGCAGCACCACGTCCGGCGCGTCCTGGGCCGCCCGTCCGGCGTGCGCCCCTTCGGCAAACAGGTAGTCCAACGCTTCTTCGCCGTCGCTGGCCACCACCACGCGGCTGGGAACGCGGCTGATCGCGAAGGCCCGCCGCGCCAATTCCGCGTCGTCGCCGTTGTCCTCCACCAACAAGACCAAGCGGCTGCGCATCATGCGATTCCGGCCTCCATCGCGGCGGCGTTCAGGGTGAAGAAGAACGTTGCCCCCGAGCCTACCACACTCTCCGCCCAGATGCGCCCGGAATGCCGGTCAACGATGCGGTAAACCGTGGCCAAGCCGATGCCGGTGCCGGGAAACTCCGAGGCCGCATGCAGCCGCTGGAAGGGTCCGAACAACCGATCGGCATGAGTGCTGTCGAAGCCGGCGCCGTTGTCGCGGACAAAGAACACCGGGCCCGCGCGGGCCGCGGCCGCGAGACGCTCCGGTGCATCGGCCCCGACCGCGATCCGGGGCTGCGGCGTGCGGCTCGTGAACTTCCAGGCGTTGCCGAGCAGGTTCTCGAAGACCACCCGCAACAGCCGGGCGTCGGCGTCGGCCTCGAGCCCATCGGCGACGGCGAAGTCCACCTCACGGTGCGGCTCCTGCCGCGCCAACTGCTCGCCTACCTCGCGCGCCATCCGGCTGACGTCCACGCGCTGCCGGACGAGCTCGTGCCGCGTGATGCGCGACAACGCCAGCAGATCGTCGATCAACTGCCCCATGCGCTCGGTGGCGGCGGCGATGCGGCCGAGGTAGTCGCGCATCATCGGCGGCGCCTGATCGTGGAGCTCGGCCAACAGCAACTGGCTGAAGCCGCGAATGGCGCGCAGCGGTGCGCGCAGGTCGTGCGACACGGAGTAGCTGAACGTCTCCAATTCCCGGTTCTTGCGCTCCAGTTCCCCGGTGAGCGCGGCGCGAGTCTCGGCCACGCGCTGCGCCGTGCGCGCTTCGGCCGCCTCCAGCTCGCGCGCCAGCAGCTCGCGGCGAATGCGGCGATTTTCGTTCTCGTACTGGCGGCGGCGCATCTGCGCCCGCAGCCGCGCCTTGAGTACGTCGAAATCCGGCGACTTGGGAATGTAATCGTCGGCGCCGGCCTCGATGCCGTCGAGCATCGCCTGCCGTTCGTCCAGCGCAGTGAGCATGAGCAGGGGGATCTCCTGCCAGCTGGGGTTGGCCTTGATGCGGCGGCAGGTGTCATGGCCCGACAAGCCCGGCATCATCACGTCCATGAGGATGGCGTCCACCGGCTGCGCCTGCAGCATGTCCAGCGCCTCCTCGCCGCAGGTGGCGAGCACCGCGTCGTATCCCTCCTCGCGCAACGCCGCGGCCAGCGCGTGGCGAAAGGTGGGGCTGTCGTCCGTCACCAGCACGCGTTTCGGTCCCCACAATCCGGCCTGGGCGCCCTCCACCGGCGGCGCGGCGGAACGCAGCGCGGCCGCCACCCGCGCCAGGAGAATGCGCGCGTCCGCCTGTTTCTGCACGTAGGCGTCGGCGCCGGCTTCGAGCGCCCGCAGCTCGTCGGCGCGCGCCGGGGAAGCGGTGAGCAGGAGGCAGGGGATGTGCCGCAGGGCGACGTCCTGCTTGATGCGCCGGATCATCCCCGCGCCGTCCATGGCGCCGTTCAGTTGGCCGTCCACCACGAGGGCGGCGGGCCGCACCGCGACGGCGGCGCGCAATCCGTCCTCGCCGCTTTCCGCCGCGTGGACCGCGTAGCCCGCCTCCTCGAAACACTGCCGCAGGGCGGCGCGCACGCTCGCGCTGTCGTCCACCACGAGCAGGCGCGGCCGGCTGGCCGGGCCGGGCGGACGGCCGATCAACTGGTGCGCGCGGCCGACGACGTAACTCGCGTCGTAGGGCTTGCCCACATACTCGTCGGCGCCGATCCGGAGGCCCAGCAGCCGATGCCGGACTTCCGCCTCCGAGGTCAGCATGATCACCGGAGTGCGCGCGGTGTCCGCCGCCGTGCGCATCTCGCGCAACAAGGCGATGCCGTCGCCGTCGGGCAACAGCAGGTCCAGCACCACCAGCGCCGGCACCGCCGCGGCGAGGGCGGCGCGCGCCTCGGCCAGCGAGGAGCACAGCCGCGGCGCAAATCCGGCCGCCGCGAACCCCGCCTCGAGATCCTTGCGTACTGTCAGACTGTCGTCCACGATCAGGACCTGAAGGCTCATGCCGGACCCTCCGCGGCCGCCAACTCCGTCAAGTGGGACGCGATCCGGCTCAAGCCCAGCACCTGACGCGCCGCGCCCAACCGGATCGCTTCCCGCGGCATCCCGAACACGACCGCGCTGGCTTCATCCTGGGCGATGGTCCAGCCGCCGCTGCGGCGCATTTCCATCAAGCCGGCGGCGCCGTCCCGCCCCATGCCGGTCAGCAGGCAGCCGATAGCGCCCGGCCCCAACTCGGCCGCCAGCGACTCAAAGAGCACATCCA
>JAKAOE010000184.1:0-2591 GCA_021823305.1 Acidobacteriota bacterium | reverse complement strand
GGCCGGCAGGAGTGCCGCTCCGCGCCCGCACCCACCTGCAGGCGCCCCTGCCGCACTTCCAAATGCCGGTTCGGCGGCGCCAGCAGCACGATGCCTTGGTGCGGGCCGGGAGCGGGCAACGGCTCGCCATCCCGCGCCAGCCGCACGGGCAGGGCCGACTGGCTGCACAGCCAGTCCGCCAGCAGGACGCCGAACGCCGGGCTGGTGTGGATCACCAGCAACAGCGGGAGGGGGAAACTCTCCGGCAGGGCGGCCAGCAGCGCGGCGCAGGCGGCGGGTCCGCCGGTCGAAGCGCCCATGCCGACCGCGCGGTAACCGCCCGCGGCCGCCGCCGCGGCGGCGGCCTGGCCGGCGCCCGGCTGGCGGCGCTCGCCCTCGCCCTGCCGTGTCAGCTTGCCCTGCACATGGGTGATGACGGCAACCCGCGCCACCATCTTGACCGCGGCGATCAGGCTCCGTTCCCACGCCCCGTCCATCTCGTCGCCTCTCGGCTTCTCCAGCACGTCCACCGCCCCCGCGGCCAGCGCATCGTAGGTATGAAACACCTCCCCGCGGTTGGTCGAGCCGGACACGATCAGAATCGGCGTTGGGCAATACGCCATGATCGCTTCCGTCGCCGCCAGGCCGCTCATGACCGGCAGCGCCATGTCGAGCGTGAGCGCGTCGGGCCGCAGTTCGCGGCAGAGCTCAAAGCCGGCCCGGCCGTCGCCCGCTTCGCCGACGACCTCCAGCTCCGGATCGGCGGCCAGCACCGCGGCCATGCGCCGGCGGATGGTCACGGAGTCTTCCACCACGAGCACGCGGATCCTGTTCATCGCCGCCCCACCAGCCGCCCGATCGTGGCCAGCAGCCCCTCCTGGCTGAATTCGCTCTTGACGACATAGGCGGCGGCGCCCGCCGCCTCGCCGCGGCGCCGGTCCTCGCGGCTGTCGCGCGAGGTCACCAGGATGGCGGGGGTGTCCTTCAGGCGCGCATCGCCGCGCACCCGCGCCAGGAATGCAAACCCATCCATGCCCGGCATCTCAACATCCACCAGGAACAGGCTGTAGTCGCGCGCCGACGCCTTGCCCAGGGCTTCCTCGGCGGAACTGGCGACATCCACGCGGTAGCCCGCCGCTTCGAGGATGCTCTGCTCCAGCATGCGGGTGGTCAGGGAGTCGTCAATCACCAGCACCGGGGGCGCCGGCGCCGCGGGTTCGGCGGCGGGCGGCTCCGCGGCGCGCTCCGCGGCGTCAAAGACGCCGTCGACGTCCAGCACCGGCCGTGCGCCGCCTTCGGCGTCGAGGCTGACGCCGCCGATCAGCCCCTCCACCCCGGCCTCCGCCGGCACCGGGCGGATGAGAACGGTTTCGATACCGCGGGTCTGGTCGACGCCCAGCGCGAGGCCGGCCGGGCCGCGGCGCAGGATGACGGCGGTGAGCTGGGCAGAGGCGGGCGCCGGCGGCTGGCGCCGCCGCAACAGCCGCGCCAGGGGCACGAACGCCAGCGCCTCGCCCGCAACCGCCAGACTGGCGCCCCCACCGCCGTGCACCACCGCGGCGGCGGGCACGCGGACGCAGGCGCGCACCGCGGCCAGCGGAATCGCCACCACCCCGCCGCCGGCCTCCACCAGCAAGGCGGAGGCGGCGGCATGCGCCACCGGCGCGAGCAGGCGCACCGCGGTGCCGCGGCCGGGTTCGCTGTCGATGGCGATCCGGCCGCCCAGGCGCGCCACCGCCGCCCGCGCGATCTCCAGTCCCACGCCGCGGCCAGCCACGGCGTTGACCTGGCGGCTGGTGCTGAGACCGCCGCGCAATAACGCCTGCACCGCATCGGCCAGGCTCCAGGCGCCGGCCGGCGCGCCCGCCCGCTGCCGCACCGCCTCCACGTCCACCCCGGCGCCGTCGTCGCGGCAAACGAACCAGACCCCCTCCCGCCGGGCTTCCACCCGCACTTCCACCCGGCCGGCCGGCGGCTTGCCCCGCGCCCGCCGCGTTTCGGGCGCCTCGATGCCGTGCGCCACGGCATTGTTGACGATGTGCAGCAGGGCGTCGCGCAGCGGCGGCAGCACATGCGCGTCCAGCCGCAGCCCGCCGCCCGCCGCGGCAAAGCTCACCGTCTTGCCCAGGATCGCCGCGCTCTCCTCCGCCGAGCGCGCCAGCGCCGGGAACAACGCCGACGCCGGCTGCAGCCGGAGCGGCTCGCCCCGCTCGCGCGCCTGCGCCAGCTCCCGCTCCACCCGGTCGAGTTGCGCCTCCAGCCGGCGTTCCCACTGCCCCAGCCGGCGCTCCTGATCCCGCGCTGCGGCATCGCCGCCCCGGGCCCCCCGTCCCACCGCGCGCATTTCGCCGGTCAGCGCGCGCAGCGCGCGCAGCTCGCGCCCCGCGTTGGCCAGGCTCTCCAGCACGGCGTGCACATCCCCGACCTCCACCCGGACGCTCTCCGCCGCCGGCGGCTCGTGCGGAGCGGCGCCGCCCGGCGCGGCGGGTGCGGCGGCCGCCTCCCGCGGCGGGTCGAGCGCCTGCAACCGCTCCGCCGCGCTGTCGGCGAGGCGGCGCACCGCCTCTCCCGCGGAGGCGGGCGCCGCCGCGGCGGCGTCGCGCCAGGGCGCG
>JAKAOE010000183.1 GCA_021823305.1 Acidobacteriota bacterium | reverse complement strand
GTCGTCGACGCTGCGGCCGCGGTTAAGCGTTCGGACGGTCGAGTAGCCTTTGCACGGCGGGCAGCCGGCAAGGAGCGAGAGTTGCCCTTTGCGGAGTTTGAGGGCTCTCGCCACGCGGGCAGCGGGAACGCGCCGGATATCCGACGGCCAGGTCCTAACGCTCCGGTGGTTCATTTGGTAAGCTTTAAGCGCGAGTTTATCGCTGTCGATAGCGCCGAGCACTCGGAAACCTGCGTCGCGCAGACCTTGAGTGAGGCCTCCGCATCCGCAGAAGAGGTCAATTGCGCTTGGCTTTCTCACAGTTCAAGGGAATTCTAGACCGGCCGGGGTAGTTTATCCAGGGCGTCCCATCTCGGTTACGATGCGTTGCTCTGGGTGGGTTGCCGTGGACTAGCCGGCGCGCGATGTGCGCATTTGCTGGCTTCGGCATTTTCAGCGCGCGGCACCGGGCTCTCGCGCCTCAGGTGTGCGCGAAGGCCCGGTTCCGAGTGCAGGCACGGCGGCAATAGGCTTGCGCGCACCGCAAATGCCTACCGGCGGTCAGGAGGCGGGCTGGGGGGTGGTTTCGGGGGCGGACTTTTCCCAGCCGAAGAAGCGGCGGTAGAGGGTGAGGTTGAAGGCCATCAGCACGAAGTAGAGTTCGAAGGGGAGGTGGAAATCGGCCTCCTCGAAGAGGGCGCCGGTGAGGCCGACGGCGGCGGCGGAGGCGGCGAGGCGGGTGACCTGGTTGAAGCCGAGGGCGCGGCCGGTCTCCTCGGCGCCGACGCGGGCGGTGAGGGCGGTCTGCTGGGCGGGCAGCGCGGCGACACGCAAACCGGGGGTGAGGACGTAGATGGCGAGCGCCACCCAGAGGATGTGGACGAAGGGCATCAGCAGGACCAGGGCCGCGCCCAGGCCGCGAGTGAAGACGATGGAGCGGACGAAGCCGAAGCGGCGTTCGAGCCAGGGCGCGGCGAGCAGCGCGACGGCGGCGACCAGGCCGGCAACCAAGCCCCAGACCGCCATGCTGCGCTTGGGCAGCGCGAACACCAGCACGAAGAACGGGATCAGGAAGGGGGTGATCAGGCCCTGGGAAAAGCCGTTGATCAGGCCGGTGAGGGAAAACTGGCCGATGGTCTTGAGGCTGGGCATGGCGGCGATTTGGCCGCGCGATTCGGGGATGTGCATCCAGACGAGCGGCAGCATGCCGACGGCGCTGATCACGGTGGCGGCGAGGAAGGCGTGCTGGAGGGTGAGCCAGCGGTCCATGAGGGCGCCGACGGCGGAGAGCACGCCGCTGAAGAAGCTGAACCAGGAGAACCAGTGGGTGCGCTGGCCCTCGCGGGTGAGGCTGGCGATGACGGTGCTCTGGATGGGCTGAGCGGCGCCGCCGACGCCACCGCCCATGAGCGAGCCGGTGGCGGAGTAACCGCCGACGAGGGCGGCGGCGAAGATCATGGGAGTGGAGTGGCTGAACAGGATGAGGGCGGAGCTGAGGGGCAGCATCGCGCCGGCGAGCCAGAGGGAGCGGCGGCGGCCCCAGAGATCGGCGAGGAAGCCGACGGCGAGGCCGGCGGCGGCGGTGGCGAGGGCGGCGGCGGCGTAGATGACGCCGAGCTCGAGCGCGCCGGCCTGGCGCAGGACGAGGTAGGGGAAGGCGAGGATGATCATGCCCGCCGCCAGGCTGCGGCCGACGCGGAACAGCAACAGCAGGATGATCTGGTGGCGGGGAACCATGCGAGGCGGCGGTACTTCGATTATATGCCGGCGCGATTGCCGGCCCGCGGCCGCAGGTGTATGGTGAGTGTATGGCACGGCTGATTTCCACGACGGTGCGGCTCGAGCCGGACGACGTGCGCGCGCTGCGGCGGGCGCGGGCGGACGGGCGCTCGGCATCGGAGCTGATCCGGGCCGGGCTGCGCGTGGTGGCGGCGCGCTACTACCAGGGCCGGCGGCCGCCGAAGACCCGGCTGTTTGCGTCCGTAAGCACGAAGCTGGGGGACGAAAGCGAGTTGTTCCGCGAGCTGGAGCGGTGAACCCGCCCCTGGTTGCCGACACGGGCGGGCTGTTGCGCGCATTGGCGCGCGGTCCCGGCGGCGGGGCAAGCTTTCCCGATTTTGAGGCGGCGCTGGTGGACGCACGCGCGGTCTATGTGCCGGCGCTGATTTTGGCAGAAGTGGACTACTTCCTGCGGGACGACAGGGCGGCGGCGCGGGCGCTGCTGGCGGATATTCTCGACCCGAAGTCGCGATACGAATTGGTCGTGCCTTCGGCGCAGGATCTCGCGCGCGCCGTGGCGCTGGACGAGAAGTTTGCGGAGTTGCGACTGGGGCTGGCCGCCGGCACGGTGGCGGCGACGGCCGAGCGGCTTGGGGCTTACCGGGTCCTCACGACAGACCGACGCGACTTCGGGGCGTTGCGCGTCGGGCGGCGCTTTGATCGTCCGATCATAACCCTGCCCTGAGTGTTGGGCTGGGGCCGGGTTGCTTTATGGCTATAATGGCCATGAAAGCTTCATGGAGACGGTTAACATCGCCCGGCTGCGGAACGCGCTGTGCGCGTATCTGGCGCGCGTGCAGGCGGGCGAGGAGTTTCTGGTCAAGGACCGGGAGCGGGCCATAGCACGGCTCCTACCGTTGCGGCAGGATGCCGCGGAGGACGACGAAGCCGTGCGGCTGGCTGCGGCGGGCATCTTACGCCTGCCGGAGCATCCCCAGCCAAGCTTCGCCGAGCTGCAAAAACTGAAAGTCGGGCGCGGGAGCCGGCGGCGGGCGCTGGCGGCGGTGCTGGCCGAGCGCTCCGAGGAGCCGTGACACGTCCACTCGCCTTCTGGGACACGAGCGCCGTCGCCGGCCTGATTCTCATGGCGCATGGGTCGGCGGCGCACCGCCGTTATTTCCGGGAAACGCGGGTCGTCGTGTGGTGGGGGACGCGCGTGGAGGCGTTCGGCGCCGTCCACCGTTTTTTTGCGGCTGCGCCGGGGCGGGAGCATCGGCGCGCCGCCGCCATGGCGCGCTTGCAGGCGCTAGCCGGGGGGTGGAGTGAGGTTGTTCCGAGCGAGGCGGTGCGCCAGCTCGCGGTGCAGGCGATCGAGCGGCACGGCCTGAAGGCGGCTGACGCGGTGCAACTCGCGGCCGCTTTGATTTGGTGCGGCGAGCGGCCGCAGAGCCGGCTCTTTCTCGCCGCCGACCGGAAACTGGCCGCGGCGGCGGCGGCGGCCGGTTTTCAGACGCCGGCGGTATGATCGGGAGCAGTGGACGTATTTGAAGAAATTGTCGGGCTGCGGCGGGCGGGGCGGATGGGGGCGCTGGCGACCATCGTCGCGGTGCGGGGGTCCATACCGTCGTTCCAGACAGCGAAGATGCTGGTGCGGGACGACGGCTCGATCGCGGGGACGATCGGGGGCGGGTGCGTGGAGGCAGAGGTGTGGGAGGCAGCGCGGGAGGTGATCGCCTCGGGGCGGCCGCGGATGCTGCACTTCGACCTCAACCAAAATCCTAAGTACGATACCGGGCTGGTGTGCGGCGGGTCGCTCGAGATCTTCATCGAGCCGGTGGCGCCGCCGGCGCGGCTGACGATTTTCGGCGCCGGGCACGTGGGGTTCGAGCTGTACAAGGCGGCGGTGAACGCCAAGTTCGAAGTCACGGTGGTGGACGACCGCGAGGCGTACGCCAACCGGGAGCGGTATCCGGAGGCGCGGGCGGTGATCGCGCAGCCGTTCGAAGCGGCGTGCGCGGGACTGACGCCGGGCGAGCACGACTACCTGCTGATCGTCACGCGCGGGCACCACGACGACATGCGGGTGCTGCGCTGGGCGGTGGGGACCGAAGCGGGCTACATCGGGATGGTAGGGTCGCGGCGGAAGGCGATCAGCATCGTGAAGGAGCTGACGGCGGAGGGGATGGACGCGGCGCGGTTCGAGCGGGTGCATTCGCCGGCGGGACTGGACATCGGCTCGGTGACGCCGGAGGAGATCGCGGTATCCATATTGGCTGAGATGATCGCGCAACGGCGAAGGGTGGAGAGCGGCCGGAAGCTTTCGGTCGTGGGGAAATAGCGGCCGGCGATCAGCGTATGCGGCGGGCGGGGATCGTATTAGCCGCGGGGGAATCGCGGCGGATGGGGCGGGAGAAGGCGCTGCTTGCGTGGCGGGGCGGGACGCTGCTGGGGGCGGCGATCGCGGCGTTGCGGCCGTGGTGCGACGTGGTGATCGTGGTGGCGGGGCGGAACCTGGAGGCGCTGCGGGCGGCGGCGGAGGCGGGCGGGGCGGTGGTGGCGTACAATCCGGCGCCGGAGCGGGGGCAGTTGAGCTCGCTGCAAGCGGGGCTGCGGGCAGCGGCGGAGGCGGGCTGCGAGGCGGCGATGATCACGCCGGTGGATTGCCCGCCGCTGAGCGCAGCGTCGCTGCGGCGGCTGTGCGAAGCGCGCACGGAGTGGGCGGCGCTGCCGGCGCATGCCGGCCGGCGGGGGCATCCGCTGCTGGCGGGGACGGAGCTGGTGGCGGCGCTGCTGGCGGCGCCGGCAACGGGGAACGCACGCGCGGTGCTGCGGCGATCGCCGGAGCGGATCGTCGAGATTGAGGTGGCGGAAAAGCTGGAGGATCTGGATACACCGGAGGCGTATCAGCGGGCGGTTTCGGACGGGAGCTGAGCGAGAGCGGCGGCGAGGGTTTCAAGAGCGAGGGCGGCGGCGTGACGGGAGGGGGCGGGCAGGCTGCCGAGGGCGCGCAGCAAATCGGCGCGGGTGAGGGCGCGGGCTTCGGAGGGGGTTTTGCCTTCGGCGAGAGCGGCGAGGGCTTCGGCGGCGGCGATGGCGGGGACGCAGCCCTGGACGAGGAAGCGCACGGCGGCGATGCGGCCGGAGGCGAGCTGGAGCGCGAACTGCATGACGTCGCCGCAGGCGGGATTTTCGCAGCGGGCGAGGGCGTCGGGGCGGTCGAGCGCGCCCGCGTGGCGGGGGTGGTGAAACGCCGCGAGGACCTGGGGCGAGTACATCAGCCGACAGCCGGCGCCGGGGCGTTGCGAGCCTCGAGAGTCTCGGCCAGCAGGAAGATGTCGGCGAGCAAGGCGCGGAGGTGGAGCGAGGCGTTGAGGCTATCCACCATCGGCGAGCCGATGGCGGGCTGGGCGAGC
>JAKAOE010000182.1 GCA_021823305.1 Acidobacteriota bacterium | reverse complement strand
CGGTCTACTACATGCAGCGCAACTTCAAGAACGCCGCCAAGCAGTTCCAGCGCGCGGTGAAACTGGACCGCACCGAGGCCACCTACTTCGTCAACCTGGGCGGCGCGGAATTCGCGCTGAAGAAATTCCGCCGGGCCATCGCCGCCTACCGGCAGGCGCTGTTGATCGACCCGAACTCGCTGTTTCCGGCGACGGGGACCGACAGCCCGGTGGTGTCGGACGTGATGGGCACGGACACGCCGCGCTTTCACTATGACCTGTCGCGGCTGTTCTGTTCGCTGGGGATGGTGGACAACGCGCTGCACGAATTCCGGCAGGCCTACGAGATGCATTATCGCGACATCAAGAAGTCGCTCACCGATCCCGGCTTCGCGCCGCTGCGCCTGCGGCCCGAGTACCGGGTGCTGATGGGCCTGCCACCGCTGCCGCCCCACGCGGCGCCGATTCCGCACGGCGGGCAGGGATTGCTGCGCGCCCATTAGGTCGCGACCCCGCGGCTAGATTCACTCGGGGCGCAGGATGCGGCTGGCGGTGCGGCGGCCGCTGCGCCAGCTCTGGGCCAGCTCGCGCGCCTCGCCCGGGGGGAGGAGTTCGACCGCCTCGGCGCCGGCGGCAAGCAGGCTGCGAGCGCAGGCCAGCTCGGCATCGCCGCGCGGGTCGCCGATCACCAGCCAGCGTTCGAACTCGTCCAGAGGCAGGCCGGCGGCGTTGCGCAGCACCGCGATGCGGCCGTTCTCCCAAGCGTGATAGAGCGCGCCGGGGTGGGCGAGCAGGATAAAGTGCTGCGTCCCGTCCGGGAGATCCACGCGCGGCCAGACCAAGGCGAGCGACTCGCCGGCCTCGTGCAGCGCTTCGTACTCGGCCGCCAGGGCGGCGGCCTCGGGGCGCGGGTCGCAGATGAGCGCGGGCACGGGCGGGAGTTCAGGCGGCCTGGGAGCTGGAGCGCTGCTTGCCCGGCTCCGGGGGGGCGTCGGGGGCTGCCGGCGGCGCCGCGGCGGCGCGGCCGCCTGCGGCGTAGCGGAGCGGACCCGCGGCCTGGCAGCGGGGGCAGGTGTAGTCGCCGTCGAGCTCACCGGCGAAGTAAGAACCGCAGATCACGCACTTCTTGCTGACCATCGGGCTACCGCTTGTGCTTCCATCGTCGAACGAATCCCGCTCTCTGTCAAGACACCCACCGGCGCGCGGCGGCGGCTCAGCCGCTTCCCGCCGCGTTGACCGGCGCGGGCCCCAGCGCATCGCGCCGCCGCGGCATTGACGGGCGCGGGCCCCAGCGCGGCTACCGGCCCCGGCTAGGAGCTGGGGCCCAGGGTGTAGCCGATGGAAACGCCGGTCTGAAAGGCGTTGTTGACGCCGAACTCGACGTTGCCGTCAATGTGGTAGTAGTCCACCGCTGGCCGCAGGAAGATGTGGTCGGTGAGGTAAATTTTCAGGCCCACGCCGACATGCTGGAGGAAATGGTTGGTGCTGGTGTAGTTGGTGCAGCCGCTGAAGAAGTTGCAGGTGTACTGGCCGGTGTAGAAGCGCAGGCTCTCGGCGCCGATGCCAACGTTGAAGTCGGGGCGGAGGGTGCTGCCCGGCGCCACCGGCTCCCATGCAAGATTGAAGTCGTAGAAGATGGGCCGCAGGCCGTAGCCGCCGTAGTTCATCACGCTGCCGCGCCAGGCCACCTGCGCCGAGATGCCGAGATTGTGCGGCAGGAAGATCAGGTCGCCGCCCACGCTGGGGTAGAAGCCGCTGCCCAGCTTGGGCACGCCATTGGCGGCGAGGCCGGCGTTTTGCGAACTGAGCAACGAATTGAAGCCGAAAAACGCGTCCACCGACTGGCCCAGGCAGAGGCTGCCGGCCAGCAGGCAAACGGCGGGGATGAGCGTCCAACGTAACGTCTTCACGCGATCTCCTTTGCGACTACGGTACTGCACTCTGCTGCGATGCCGGAAGCAGCGGGGCGGCAGCCGGCGCTCGCCGGCGGCCGCGGGGGCTAGCCGCCTCCGAAAGTCCAGCCCAGCGAGACGCCATAGCGCTGCGCGCTCGCGGCCTGAAATTGCTGATTGTTGCGGATGAAATAGAAGTGGGCCTCGGGCTGAACGAAGAGGTGTTCGGTGAGGTAGACCTTGACGGCAAAGCCGAGGTGGGCCGAGAGGTGGCTGCCGACGTAGCTGGTGCAGGGGCCGACGCCGCCGCATCCGGCGAGGCCGGTGTAACTGCTGATGGATTGGGCGCCGAGGCCGAACATGAAGATGGGGATGATGGAACGGCTGATATGAATCGGGTCCACCAGCAGGTTGACATCGTAATAGACGGGCCGGATGCCGGAACTGTTACGCGTGGCGCGGCCGGCGACTTCGGCGCCGATGCCGATCAGGCCGAAGAAGATGTTGACGCCGGCGCCGGGAAAGACGCCGCCGCTGAGCTGGGGAATGTTGGCCACCGCCTGGTTGGCGGTGAGGGCATTGAGGCCGGCGAACACGTCCACCGACTGCGCGGAGGCCGGCGCCGGAGCTACGGCCAGCACCAAACCAGCGGCGATCGCCAACGCCGAAGCATGAAGCTTCACTCGTGACCTCCCACGGACGAGAGTGGTTGCTGCTTTCCTGAATTGTATCTCACGACGGTCTTCCGCCGCCGCGGGGACACGCCGGGAACACGGCTAGTCACCCGTGCCGCGCGCTGCGGTCAACCGGATCGTGCTTCCCACATCCGTCCCGACGTCGTACACTCGATGACAGGGACTGCGGCCCTTTTTTCAGCCCACGTCTGCAGGTAAGCAAAGTCAATGACGCGCGCGACATCGGCTTGTTTCAGGCAGGCCTCAGGTTTGCTTTGCCACACTGTTGCGCTGGAGGAAACGGATGGGTGTGCGATCGTGGATGGGGCCAGTGCTGGCGCTGACGCTGGCGCTGGCGGGTTGGGCGGCCGGGCAAAGCCCGGCCGCGGCGCTGCGCGGGCGAGTGCTCGATCCGGCGGGCAAGGCGGTGGCGGGGGCGCAGATCACGGTGATCGCGGGCAACGGCGCCTCGCATGCCGCCGCCAGCGGGGCTACGGGCGGGTTTGCGATCACCGGGCTGGCGCCCGGCCAGGCGCTATTGGTGGTCACCGCGCCAGGCTTTGCGCCCTACCGTGAAACGGTCGCGGTGAATGGAGCGGCGGGACGGCTGGCGATCCATTTGGCGCTGGCGGGAAGCTCGCAGCAGGTGGTGGTGCGCGCCACCACGACGCAGGTCAACCTGCAGCCGTCGGACCAGGCGGCGGCGATGACGCTGTCGGGCAAGGCGCTGCAGTCGCTGGCCACCGATCCGGACGAGCTGGCGACAGATCTGCAGGAGCTGGCGGGGCCGGCGGTGGGCGGAGCGGGCGGGACGATCTATGTCAACGGCTTCACCCGCGGCGACATTCCACCCAAGGCCGACATCGAGTCCATTCAGGTGAACAACAACCCGTACTCGCCCAAGTACAGCCGCCTGGGATACGGACGCATTGAAATTCACACCAAGCCGGGCAGCGAGCAGTTCCACGGCCAGGTCTCCTACGACGGCAACCGCTCCGGGTTCAACTCGCTCGACCCGTTCCTCGCCACCAGCGCCACGCCGCCGCCGCCGTACAGCTCGAACATCTTCGGCGCCAGCGTCGGCGGCCCGCTGGGCCGGCGGCACATCTCCTGGTTTCTCTCCTTCGAGCGGCGCAACATCAACAACGTCAGCGTGGTGAACGCGCAGATCCTGAACAGCGCGCTGGCGCCGCAGAACTACGTGACCACGCTGCCCAGCCCCAACCTGCGCACCGCGGTGACGCCGGAGATCGACATCGGGCTGACGCCGCACAACACGCTGCGCACGCGTTACGAGTACCTGAACTTCGCGCAGACCAACAGCGGCGTGGGCGGCGGGTCGCTGCCGTCGCAGGCCTTCAACCGCACGTTTCACCACCACAATCTGCAGATGTCGGACACCGAGATCGTGAGCCCGACGGTGATCAACGTGCTCAGTTACCAGTTTCTGCACTTCAACGCCATCGAGACGGCGGCCGACAGCGCGCCGGCGCTGGACGTGCTCGGCGCCTTCACCGGAGGCGGCAACCTGATCGGCAACTACAGCAACCGGGAGACGCACAACCACGTGCGCGACGACTTCACCGACGACGCCGGCAACCACCAAGTGGAGCTGGGCGGAGAGGTGGAGGACATCAGCCGCACCGAGTCCAGCCCGGGAGACTTCAACGGCCTGTACATCTTCCCCTCCCTGGCCAGCTACCAGACCACCGTCCAGGGGTTGCAGAACGGGTTGACCATGGCGCAAATCCGGGCCCAGGGCGGCGGCCCCAGCCAGTTCGAGCTGACCATGGGGCAGCCGCAGGCGCATGTCAACCGCATGGATGCGGCCAGCTACATCCAGGACAGCTGGAAGGCGGCGCCCAACCTGATGCTCACCTACGGGCTGCGCATCGAGACGGAGAACGTGATGGCCGACCACCTCGACTGGGCGCCGCGACTGGGGCTGGCGTGGGGCCTGGGCGGGGGCGCGCCCTCCACCGTGCTGCGCGCCGGCTTCGGGCTGTTTTACCAGCGCCTGGACGACGACCAGATGATCACCCAAGCGCACAAGAACGGGGTCAGCCAGGTGCAGTACGTGATCACCTCGCCCGCGTTCTATCCGGCGCTGCCGAGCGCCGCCACGCTGGCGGCGGAGCCGGCGTCGTACCCGACCAGCTACCGCTTCGCGCCCAACCTGCGCGCGCCGATGACCGCAACCACGAGCATCAGCCTGGAACACGAGTTCGGGGCGAACGCGTCGCTCACCGCCGGCTACCGCTACTCGCATGGCGACCACCTGTTCCTGTTCAACGACATCAACGCGCCGCTGCCGGGCACCTACAACCCGGCGGCGCCGACCAGCGGGACGCGGCCCTTCGGCAACGCGGCGGGCAACATCTACGAGTACCAGTCGGCGGGCATCTTCCGGCAGAGCCAGTTCACGGTGCACTACCACATGCATTTCCGCAACGGCAGCTCGCTTGCGGGCTACTACAGCTACGACGATTCCCACAGCGACACGATGGGCGCGGGCAGCTTCGCCAGCAACCCCTGGAACCTGATGGCCGATTACGGGCGCGCGCCGTGGGAC
>JAKAOE010000181.1 GCA_021823305.1 Acidobacteriota bacterium | reverse complement strand
CCGATCTGGGAGTTCGAAGATCGGGTAGCCTGCCGGGCGGCTACGCCGCCGGTTCGAGAAAGCCCTGCTCCACCAGCCGGCGGAGGATGGCCAGCGCCGCCGGCGTGATGGCGTCGCTGTCGGCGTGCAGCGCGGCGGCCACGGTGCGCAGATGCTCGCGCACCGGCAGCGTGCCGTCGCAGTGCGCCAGCAGCCTGGCGCCGACCGCATCGATGGTGCCGGCAAAGCCGATGCCGCCCGTGCGGCGCACGTGCATGCGCACCGGCTGCCAGGCGCCCGCCTCCGCCTTGCAGGTCTGCTCGAGCACCACGTTGGGCGCCAAGCGCAGGCGCGCCTCCAGCAGGCCGCGGTCGCCGCCCGCCTGCAGCCAGGTGCGCAGGGCGAACAGGCGTTCGACGTCGGCGCCCGCGGCCACAGCGAGGTCCACCGGCCCCGATTCGACCGCGAACCAGTTGACGGCGGCGGCGCGGCGGCGCAGCGCGATCACGCCGGCGCAAATCGCGGTGATGCGGTGTTCGGCGTAATAGGCCATCCACGCCTCGAAGGCGCGGGCGAACTCCTCGGGTGAGTGCTCGCCGGCCTGAATCTGCAGGGTGGCGTAGCGGTCGAGCTCGGTGGTGTCGATCTGCAGCGCCAGCCCGTCGCACCCGCTGCCGGCGAACCAGCCCGCCAGCCGCGCCCTCCAGTCCTCGCCCTCGACCATCGCCCAGTTGGCGTTGAGAACGGCGGTGCCGCCCGCGGTGAGGTAGCGGGGCGCCTCCTGCACGATGCGGCGCGAGGCGTCATCGCTTTCCCAGCCGCTGTTGAGGAACATGTGGCGCGAGTCGGGCGAGATGATGAAGGGCGGATTGGAGACGATCAGGTCGAAGTTCTCGCCGGCCACCGGCGCGAACATGTCGCCGAGGCGGAACTCGACGTTGGCGACACGGTTGAAGCGCGCGTTGAAGCGCGCCATCGCCACCGCCCGCGGGTTGCAATCCACCCCCACCACGCGCTCGCTGTGGCGCGCCGCCAGCAGCGCCTGGATGCCGCAGCCGGCGCCCATGTCGAGCGTGGCTCGCACCGGCGGGCGCGGGGTCACCGAGACCAGAATCTGCGAGCTGGGCGAGACCCCCATGACGTAATCCGGGCGCAGCCCGCCCTCGCCCATGCGGACGAAATCGGAGGCCAGCACCAGATCCTGATAACAGCGCAGTTGCACCGTCGGAATCACCTCGGCGCCGGCGGTTTCGATCAGCCCGAGCGCGATCCAATCGTCGCCCCCACCCGGCGCCACCGCGCGCGCGAAGGCCGCGGCCTCGGCCGCCTGCCCCAGCATGAACAGACGCACCAGCGTCTCCAGCGGCGAGCCGCCGCGCACGCGGCGCAGCAGCGCCGGCAGCCGCCGCTCGCGCAGCCCGGTGAGCTGGCTCACCCCGAGCGTGCGGGTGATGCCCTCGTCGTTGTAATTCGCCGCCGCCAGCGCCGCCCGCACCCGCTCACAGCGCGCGGCGTCGGCCGCCTCCGGATCCGGCCCGCCCCCGCCCGGCCGCGCCGCCTGCGCCCCCTGCGTCTCCGCCGCCATGAGCACCTCCGCCCCCGGGCGTGCGGCAATTGCCGCGTCGCCCCGGGTTCAGGGTTGAATCATAGCCCATATCTATCAGCGCCGCTGCCGGGCGGCATATACTGGCGCGGCGGAGATGACCATGCCTTGGGCTCGGCATTTGGGTGAAACGTTGCTGCTCGCCGTGGTGCTGGCGGCGCAGCCGGCGCGAACGCCGGGTATCAGCAACGCCCAGCGCAGCACCGTGCAGCACATGCTCGCCGACATTCAGAGCCGACTGCTCTCTGCCTACTACGACCCCACCTTCGGCGGCATGAACATTAAGGCCCGCTACACCGAATACGAGGCCAAACTGCGCGCCGCCCCGACACTGGGCGCGGCGTTCATCGTGATCGCCAACTACCTCCAGGGGCTGCACAATTCCCACACCTTTTTCGTCCCGCCGGAATTTCGCTACAACACCTTTTACGGCTTCGGCATGCTGATGATCGCCGGGCACTGCTTCGTGGTCACGGTGCGGCCGGGCAGCGACGCCGCCAAAAAGGTGCATCTCGGCGACGAGGTGCTGGCGCTTGACGGCATTCCGGTGAGCCCAGCGAATTTCAACAACCTCGAATACCTCATCTACGAGCTCGAGCCGCAGACCAGCTTGAATTTGCGGCTGCGCTCGCCGGTGGGCGTGGAGCGCCAGGTGACGGTGATCAGCAAGCTGGTGCCCAATACGGACACGAAACCGCTGGAATCGTTGTTCGATCCCAAGGACGAGGAAGACTCGCGCGTGGTGGGCGACGTGTTCGTCTGGGAGTTCCCGAGCTTCATGGGCGAGCTGACGCACCTGGACGGCGTGATGCGCCAGGCCCGGCGGCATGCCGCGATCGTGCTCGACCTGCGCGGGAACGGCGGCGGCGCGGAGGCGAACCTGCGCTACATGCTCGGGTTTTTCATCCGCCACAAGATACTCATGGATACGGAAGTGGGGCGGAAGGGCCGCAAGCCGGACATGGTGAAGCCGCATGGGGAGCCGTACACCGGCAAGCTGATCGTGCTGATCGACCACGACTCGGCCTCGGCGGCCGAAATCTTCGCCCGCGTGGTCCAGCTCGACAATTTGGGGACGGTGGTGGGCGATCGCTCGGCGGGCGAGGTGGGGGAATCGAACTTGTACCCCATGCGGGCGCCGGGCGAGACCGGCGGCGTCGACTACGCGGTGGGGATCACGGTCGCCGATATGGTTATGTCCGATGGCAAGAGCCTGGAGAACGTCGGCGTGCAGCCCGACCTGGAGACCGTGCCCACCGCCGCCGACCTGGCTGCCGGCCGCGACCCGGTCCTGGCCGAGGCGGTCGAGATGGCCGGCGGCAAACTGGACCCGACCGCGGCCGGCAAGCTGTTCCCGGTGGTGTGGGCGCCGTATCAAGTGGTACGGCAGTAGGGGAGGCGCGGCTAGTTGCGAGCGGGCGTAGCGGCCTCGCCGGCTGCTAGCAGGAGCAGCGCGCTTGGGTGTGCGGGAGGGGAGTGGCCAGCGTGGCTACGACCGCGAAAGGGCCCGGGGGGGCAGACCTTGGGTGTGTCAGCGCGAGCCAGCGCTCACCAGCTTAAGGGTTCCTGCCCTCTGAGCCACCTGCGGTACTCCGCGCCGGACACCTCGCCGCGCTCGAAAAGCAGTTTCATTAGGTTCCTGGCGTTTTTTGTCTCCAGAAACAAGTACATTGCGTCCGCGACGAAGCCGACGTTAACTGCGGCAGCGCGCGTGGTCAGGTGCTTGTCGAAGAGGTGCGCGTGGACGCCGTTCCGCGCCTCCTTGACCTCATGGAGAACCGCCTTGAGTGACACCCGCTCAGTTTTCTTCCAGTGCCGGAGCGCGTCGTGGGGAATCCAGTGTCGGGAGAAGGCGCGGTTGATCAGCCAGTGGAGCTTCTTGCATCGGTCCTTTGGCCTTCTGGTCTCGATGAAATCGAATGCGCGAAGAAGCGCCTCAATTTCGCAGCACCGGGCCACTATTGCAAAGAAATAGGCTCTCGCCTTGAAGCAGCGGTCGGCCTCCTTGCGGTAGAACCTGGAGGCCTCCCAGAGCCTCGCCTGGGAAGCTCGCCGAGTGCTGGAGGCCTTTGCCAAGGCCGGCTACCGCCGACTGCCGGCGGTGACCGGGGCCATGTTCGCCTGGCGCAGTTGCCGGTTGAGCGCGACCAGGTCCTGCGACTTGAGCTGGTTCCACTTCGCCAGCTCGGCCTCGGCCATGACCTTGGCCTTGGCGAAGCCCTGCCGCACGGTTTCGTAGGGCGCGTCGAGGCCGTTCTGGGCCGAGCCGGAAAGCTGGCCCAGAATCCGCACCAGCCCGCTGAGGCTGGTCGGCGCCGGTGTCGCGTCGCCTTCGCCCGAAGCATCCGGGTTCGGCGGCTCGGCGGCGAACCCCTGGATCGCGTGCGCCTTGCCGCTGACCGCGGATATCGAAGCCGCCAGCGATGCATGCCCGCCGGCGCTCATTTCCAGGTTCGCCAGCTTCATGCGCAATTGCCTGGCTTCGCGCAGCGCGCCCGAGACCTGCGCCTGTAGCGCTCCGATCTCGCCCGCGAGCTGCCGCTGCTCCTCCATCGCCTCCGCCGAATAGGTCACGCCGGGCGCGGGCGTCACCACCAGCGGCTGCGTGTAGGAATGGCCATCGGCCGTCAGGCGCACGGTGTAGGTTCCCGGCGCGGCGGGTTGGCCGGCGCCGCCGCGGAAGAAGGCAAAAAAGCCGCCGCGGCCGCCGGCCGGACTGGCGCCCGGCTTCACATCGCGCAGATCCCAGACCCAGGCATGCGAGCCCGCCGCCGCACTCAAGATCGCGGGCGTGCGCGCGAACACCGCGGCCACCGTCATAGTGTTCGGGTTCTGGCGGAAGACGCGCTGCGCGCTGCTGTAATGCCGCACCACCCGGCCGGCGGAGTTGAGGATGTCGAGCGAAACCGGTCCGCTGTCGGATCGCAAATAGTAATAAATCACCGCGCCGTAAGGCGGGGCATCCGCCGAAATCACGCGCAGCGGATCCAGATCGGCCTGCTCCTTGAGCGGGTCGCTGCCGCCATAGACGCGCGCACGGCTGGCATACAGCTCCGCCGGCTGCGGATGGTAGAGCACCGCGGCGGCGTCGTCCATCGCCGTCGTGGCCTGGCGCAGCGGGCTGATGTCGTCCAGGACCCAGAACGAGCGGCCGAAGGTGGCGATCACCAGCGACTTGCCGTGGAACGCGAACCCGCGAATCTCGACCGGCGGCATGTTCAGCCGCAGCGACTGCCACTGATCGCCGTTGTCGAACGAAACGTAAACCCCCAGGTTGGTGCCGCAGAACAGCAGTCCCTTGCGCACCGGATCTTCGGTCAGCGACTCCAGATACTCATCCGAGGGGATGCCGTTGACGATCTTGGTCCAGGTCTTCCCGCCGTCGGTGGTGCGGTAGATGTAGGGATGGTCGTCGTTGAGCCGATGCCGGTCCACCGCCGCGAACGCCTCCTGCGGGTTGTAGTGCGAGGCCGCCATCTGGATGACCTTGCTCCACGGCGTCAGTTCCGGCGGCGTGACGTTGCGCCAGGTCTGGCCGTCG
>JAKAOE010000180.1 GCA_021823305.1 Acidobacteriota bacterium | reverse complement strand
TCGGGCTCCGGCCTGAACGGGCAAAGCACGGCGTCGGTGCTCAACGGCACGACCACGCTGAGCGCGCTCGCCGGGGACAGCATCACGCTCGACCAGAGCACGGCCTCGGTGCTGAACGGCGCCGGCAGCGGGCTGCAGTGGCTGCTGCGCCAGGGCGCGTCGGAGGTGCTCAACGGTTGCCCGGATCCGCCCGCCACCGCCAGCGGCGTGAACGGCACGATCGTCCCGAGCACGCTTTCCTATCTCAACCAGTCCACGGCGTCGGTGCTCAACGGCAACCAGCAGCTGATCAACCTGGTGTTCAAACTGATCGAGAACATCGTGTCGTGCGATCCCGACTTCGGCCACGGCACCTCGGTCGCCGGGCTGATCCACCTGGTGGCGCCGGAGGCGATGATCCTGCCGATCAAGGCGTTCGGGCCGGGCGGCACGGCGACGGCGGCGGCGATCTACCAGTCCATTACTTGGGCGATTGACCATCACGCCAACGTGATCAACATGAGCTTCAGCGCCGCCGGGCTCGATCCGCACGTACAAGCGGCAATCGCGGAGGCGGTGAGCCGGGGGATCGTGGTGGTGGCGGCGGCGGGCAATGGCGACAGCACGGTGCCGGTGTATCCGGCCTCGCTGCCGGGGGTGATGGGGGTGGGCTCGGTGGACGGCTGCAATGCGCCGGCGCCGACCGCGAGCGACCCCAATCCGGTGTGCATTCCCAACCCGGTGTTCTACCGCGCCAGCTTCTCGAACTACGATCCCTCGACCGGGATCGTGGATGCGGACGTGGCGGCGCCCGGGGTGCAGTTGTTTACCACCTTCCCGGGCTTCGGGCTGATCTGGGCGACCTCGAGCGGCACCTCCTTCAGCACGCCGGTAGTGGCGGGCGAAGCGGCGCTGCTGGTTCAGTTGCATCAGACCGACGGCGGCAACCGCACCGACATCGAGAGCACCGCGAACCCGTCGATACCCGGCGATCTGAACGGAGCGCTGGGCTACGGCATGGTGCAGGTGCTGGGCGCGCTCAAGTTGGCGCCGCCGGTGAGGGACCACCACGGCCATGGCCACGGGCGCTGAGGCCGCGGCCGCACCGGCATCCTACGTGGACGCCGTCGCCTGCGCGCTGGGCGCGCTGGTGGATCTGCGCGATCTCGGCACCGGGGTGCACAGCACCCAGATCGTGGAGTTGGCGATCGCGGTGGCGGCGCACTACGGCTGGGAGACGCGCCAGTTGCGCGAGCTCGAAATCGGCGCGACCCTGCACGACATCGGCAAGATCGGCATCCCGGACGCAGTGCTGCATAAGGAGGAAGGCCTGGACGCGGCCGAGGCGACGACGATGCGCCGGCATCCGGAGTACGGCTGGGCGATTCTGCGCCAGGTGCCGGGATTCGAGTGGGTGGCGCTGTACATCCTGCACCACCACGAGCGCTGGGACGGTTTGGGGTACCCGGGCAAGCTCAAGGGGCGGGAGATTCCGCTGGGCGCGCGCATCCTGGCCGTGGTGGACGCCTTCCACGCCATGATCAGCGACCGGCCCTACCGGCGCGGCATGCCGGTGACGGAGGCGTGCGCGCGCCTGACGCAGGCCGCGGGCACGCAGTTCGACCCGGAAGTGGTGGCGATCTTCGTGGAGTACGCGCAGCAGATGTACGCGCCGGCGCGGCCGGAAGCCGCGGCGACCGCCTAGCCCAGCGCCTGTTCGAGCAGCGCGGCCTGCTCCTGCTGGTGGCGCCGTAGCGAGCCGGTCGCGGGGCTGGAGCTGGGCTTGCGGCTGACGTGGCCGAGCGTCAGGCGGCCGGCGAGCAGGGCCTCGAGGCGCGGTGCGGCGAAGCTCCAGGCGCCCATGTTTTCCGGCTCCTCCTGCACCCAGCGCAGTTCCCGCGCTTGGGGATAGCGCGCCAGCTCGACGGCCAGTTCCGGCTCCGGGAACGGATACAGCTGTTCGACGCGGACGAGGGCGAAGGCTTCTGCGTGGCGCGCCTTGCGCTCCTTCGCCAAGTCGTAATAGATCTTGCCGGAGCACACCAGCACGTGGCGCACCGCCTCCGGAGCGGCGACGGCGTCGCCGAGCACGGGCTCGAAGCGGCCGGCGGCGAGCGCGCTCAGCGGCGAGGCGACGTCGGGGTGGCGCAGCAGGCTCTTGGGGGTGAAAACCACCAGCGGGCGGCGCGGACGGCGCAGGCCCTGGCTGCGCAGCAGGTGGAAGTACTGGGCGGCGGTGGTGCAGTTGGCGATGCGCCAGTTGCCGTCGGCGGAGAGCTCGAGGAAGCGTTCGATGCGGGCGCTGGAGTGCTCCGGCCCCTGACCCTCGAAGCCGTGCGGCAGCAGCAGCCCCAGACCGCAGGCGCGCGACCACTTGGTTTGGGAGGCGGCGAGGAACTGGTCAATCACCACCTGCGCGCCGTTGGCGAAATCGCCGAACTGCGCCTCCCAGAGCACGAGCGCGGAGGGGTGGGTCATGGCGTAGCCGAACTCGAAACCCAGCGCCGCCTCCTCGGAGAGCAGCGAGTCGTAGACCTCGAACGGCTGCTGCTCGGGCGACAAATGCGCCAGCGGGATGTAGGGCGCGCCCGACTCGAAGTCGTAGAGCACCGCGTGGCGCTGGCTGAAGGTGCCGCGGCCGGTATCCTGGCCGCTGATGCGCACCGGGGTGGCCTCGAGCGCGAGCGTGCCGAGGGCGAGCGCCTCGGCCAGCGACCAGTCCACCGGCGCGTTGCCGGTGCCGGCCTGGCGGCGGCGGTCGAGGAAGGTCTTGAGCTTGGGATGGAGGTGGAAGCCTTCAGGCAGCTCGGTCAGGCGCGTGGCCGCCGCCGCCAGCCGGTCGGCCGCGACCGCGGTCACGGGCTCGCTGGCGGCGGCGGGCTCGGGGTCGGCTTCGAAGCCGGCGGTGGGGCGTGCGGAGGCGTCTTCCAGCGCCTGGCGCACCGCGCGCCGCTCGGCCTCGGGATCGGGCACCAGCCCGGTCTGCCGCAGCCGGTCGGCGTAGAGCGAGCGCACCGACGGGTGCTGGTTGATGTTGCGGTAAAGGACCGGCGCGGTAAGCGAGGGGTCGTCGGCCTCGTTGTGGCCGTGGCGGCGGTAGCAGACGATGTCCACGACGACGTCCTTGCGGAACTGGCGGCGAAAGGCGAAGGCGAGTTCGGTGGCGCGCACCACCGCCTCGGGGTCGTCGCCGTTGACGTGGAAGATGGGCGCCTGGACGGTGCGCGCGATGTCGGTACAGTAGAGCGAGGAGCGCGCGCCGGCGGGCGAAGTGGTGAAGCCGATCTGGTTGTTGACCACGAAGTGGAGCGTGCCGCCGGTGCGGTAGCCGCCCAACTGGGAGAGGTTCAGGGTCTCGCCGACCACACCTTGGCCGGCGAAGGCGGCATCGCCGTGGATGAGGACGGGCATGACCAGCCGGCCGCGGTCGTCGCCGTGCTCGGCGCCGCGGCGCAGCGCCTGGCGGGCGCGGGCGCTGCCCTCGGCCACCGGGTCCACCGCCTCCAGGTGGCTGGGGTTGTTGATCATCTCGATTTCGAGCTCGCGGCCGGCGGCGGTGGTGTGGCGGCCGAGCGCGCCGAGGTGGTACTTGACGTCGCCCGAGCCCTCGACGCTGTCGGGGTCGAGGTCCTCGAACTTGGAGAACATCTCGCGCATCGAAACGCCCAGGATGGTGACCAGCACGTTGAGGCGCCCGCGGTGCGACATGCCGAGCACGATCTCTTCCGCGCCGGCCGCGCCGGCGCGCTCGAGGTAGGCGTCGAGCGCCGGAATCAGCGCCTCGGCGCCCTCCAGCGAGAAGCGCTTGTGGCCGACGAAGCGCGCGTGCAGCAGGTGCTCGAACTCCTCCGCCTCGGTGAGCTTGCGCAGGATGCGGCGCTGCTGCTCCCCGCCGACGTCGCGGCGGCCGGCCGCCGGTTCGAGCTGTTCCTGCAGCCAGCGGCGCTCCTCCAGCCGCTGCAGGTGCATGAACTCCAGCGCCAGCGTGCCGCAATAGGTGGCGCGCAGGACGTGCAGGATGTCGGCCAGGGTGCAGGTCTCGCCCGCCTCGGGCGGGCGGCCGGCGAGGGGGCAGAGGAAGGCGCGTTCGCGGTCGGCGGAGGTGAGGCCGTAGTGCTCGGGGTCGAGTTCGGGATGAGCTCCGGCGGGCTGCATGCGGAGCGGGTCCACGTCGGCCTGGAGGTGGCCGCGCACGCGGAAGGCGTGTACCAGCTGGTTCACCGCCGCCTGCTTGCGCACGCTCTCGAGGTCGGCCTCCGGGGCGGCGGCGAGGGCGGGCCCGGGCAGGGCGCGCACCGGCGCGGCGGCGACGCCGAGATCGGCGAAGATGCGGTCGTAAAAGCCGTCCTCGCCGCGCAGCAGGGCTTCCATGCGCGCCAGGAAGGCTCCGGACTCGGCGCCCTGAACGATGCGGTGGTCGTAGGTGCAGGCGAGAGTCACGGTCTTGCCCACCCCGAGCACGCGCAGCGTCGCCTCGGGGACCGCCTCGAAACCGGGCGGGTAGCCGAGCGCGCCCGCGGCGATGATGGCGGACTGGCCGGCCATCAGGCGCGGCACCGACGCGCGGGTGCCGAGCGTGCCGGGATTGGTGAGGCTGAGGGTGGCGCCCTGCAGATCGTCGGGCGCGATCTTGCCGCTGCGCGCGGCGCCGACGAGGCGCTCGCAGGCCTCGGCGAAGGCGGCGAAGCTCATGCCTTCGGCCTGCTTCACCACCGGCACCAGGAGCGAGCGCCCGGCGGCGCGCTCGACGTCCACCGCCAGGCCGAGGTTGACGTGGGCGCGCGCGATGCGTGCCGGCTGGCCGCCGGATTCGGCGTAGGCGCTGTTGAGCGAGGGGAAGTCCAGCGCGGCGCGCACCACCGCCCAGCCCAGCAGCGGTGTGAACGACAGTTTCGTGCCGCGGGCGGCAAGATGCTGATTCAGCAGCTTGCGGTTGGCCTCGAGCAGAGCCACCGGGATGCTGCGCTGCGAAGTCGCGGTGGGCACCGCCAGGCTGGCCTCCATATTGGCGGCCAGGCGCGCGGCGGCGCCGCGCAGCGGTTGCAACTCGTCGCCGGGCAGCAGATTGGGCGGCGGCGGGGCGGGCGCGGACGCGGCGGGCGGCGGCGCCGCGCCATTGCCGGCACGGCCGTGGTGGAAGCGCTCG
>JAKAOE010000179.1 GCA_021823305.1 Acidobacteriota bacterium | reverse complement strand
CCCTTCTTCACGCGCTGCGCCGCCGCCGCTGTTCCCAGTCCCGCCGCCAGCGCCGCCAGCGTTCCCCAGCCCGCCAGCCGCCGTATCCCGCTCACCCAATTTACCTGCATGGGCCCTCCCACTGCGCTGCCTTAAGAATACCGGAAAGCCGTGGGAAGTTCGCGGCAGTCGAACCCGCCATCTCGCGCGTCTTATACTTGATGTAGCGGGAGCTTGCCTGTGCGCGCAAACATCCTCAAGGTGCTGTGGTTGCTCGGTTTCGCCCTGTCCCCGGCCTGGGCCAGCCACGTCACCTACCTCTACCCCATCCAGCGGACCGTGCCCGCGGCCGGCTTGACCCAGGTCGTGGTCCAGAACCTCGTCGGCCCCATCACCATCACCACCACCGCCGGCGACTCCGTCGAGCTCACCGTCATCGTCCACTCCGCCGGCCCCGACCACGCCTTCGCCCGCACCCTCGCCCACCAGGTCAGCTTCCCCGTCACCCGCATCGCCGGCCAGCTCCGCATCACCGGAACCTACCCGCTGGATCACTTCCGCGACTACGGTTACCCGATGATGAAGAGCATCCTCGGCATCCACGGCACCGACTCCAACGTCTACGACGGCAAGAAGATCTTCATCCGCTCCGCCGGCAGCAGCAAGGCGGTCGAACTCTGGGCCGAGATTCGCCTCAAGCTCCCCGCCACACTCGGCCTGGTGATCCGCAACATCTACGGCGACGTCACCCTGCGCGGCGCCGCTCAGCCCGCCGCCGCCCCCGCCAGCGGCATCCTCGACGCTTTCACCGGCGTCGGCGACTTCAACGTCTACCGCCCCGAGTGGGACTCGGTCAAGCTCGAAACCGACTACGGCACCGTGCGCTTCACCGACGGCGTCGGCTCCAGCCGCGTTATCAACATCAAGACCGATAACGTCGGCAGCACCTACCTCGACCTCCCGCGCAACCCCAGCCTCAAGGTCATCACCCACAAGGACCTCGGCTTCCTGCACAACGACATCACCGCCGCCAAGTTCACCAAGAACAGCCAGGGCGACTCCGTCCTCCAGCTCGGCAGCGGCCTCGCCGTCGTCCACGTGGACATGAGCGTCGGCAGCCTCTACCTTCACCCCGCCGCCGGCCAGTAACCGCTCAGCCCCGGCTCCGCAGCCAGGCCGCGATCTGGGCGACCACCGACGCCGCCACGTGCCCGGCGACGGCGTAATCGGCCGGCGACGGCGCCCCGCTCACCGGCATGAACAGGTGCGACAGCGCCGGGTAAAAGTGAAACGCCGCCAGCTTGTCGCCGGCCAGCCCCCGCCGCCAAATCCCGTAATCCACCCGCGTCACCTGATAGTCCTTGCCGCCTTGCAACACCAGCACTGGCTTGTCCAACGCTGCCGCCGCGCGCGCCGGGTCGTAGCCGCGCAGGTCGAGCACATAAGCCGCCGGCAGGGGGGCGCCGAGCAGACTGACGCTCATCCCCGGCCGCAGCGCCGGACTCTCGATCGCCTGGGCGTCCGCCTCCGCCTCGCGCACCATCGCCGCCGTCGCCCGCGGCGGCCGCAGCGAGGCCAGGTACTTCACCTGCATCACCACGCTCCGCTGCAGCGGCTGCGCGCTCCCCGCCAGCGAGATCATCCCCGCCGCCAGCCGGCTGGCCGCGATCCGCGGCGCCACCATCCCACCCTCGCTGTGCCCCAGCACGAAGATGCGGTCCCGCGCGATCTCCGGCCGCGCCGCCAGCAGCGCCAGCGCCGCCTGCGCATCCTCGACGTACTCCTGCGTCACGGTGAAATCGGGCAGCGCCGCGCATTGGCGCGGATACTCATAGGTGCGCTTGGCGTAGCGCAGCACCGCGATCCCCCGCGACGCCAGCCCCCACGCCAAATCCTTGAACGGCTTGTTCGGGCCGATCGTCTCGTCCGCGTCCTCCGGCCCCGAACCCGCCACCAGCACCACCGCCGGAAACGGCCCGGGGCCGTTGGGGATCGTCAAAAACCCGGGCAGCGCCCATGGGGCGCTGCCGATCGTGACCTTGACTTCATGAAAGCCGGCCCGCCGCACATACGGCGGCGGCTTCCAATCCGGCAGCGGCTCCGCCGCCGGCCGGCGCGCGCCCGCCGCCGCGCTCGCCGCCACGATGAAGATTCCCGCCACCTGCCCGGCGCCGTTGATCGCCACCTGCAGCCCGATGCTGGCCCTGGCGAACGTCGCGTTGGTGCGCGTCACCGTCACCCCGCGCACCGTCGCCACCACCCGCGTCGCCCCCAGCGACCGGTACGCGCCATGCGCCCGCTCCAGCGACTCCCACAACTGCCGCAGCGCCGCCGCCGGCGCCCGCGCCCGCACCTGCGCGTCGCACGCCGCCTCGGCCTTGGCATACTGCCCCGCCGCCAGTTCGCCCAGGAAGGAACGTGCCTGCGCCGCCGCCCCCGGCGGCGCCGCCAGCAGCCACGCACTCAGCACCAAGTGGAACATAGCCATCATCTTACTCCCGGCTGCCGCCTTGCCCCGCTGGACGGTGGAGAGTACACTGGCTCCCATCCGGGAGGCATTCCTAATGCGCTTTGCAGGCATCTCGTTTCTCGCGCTCGCCTTGGCCGCCGCCGCCGCCGCGCAGCAGGCCAATCACGGCGTGGATCTTTCCGCCATCGACACCCACGTCAATCCCTGCGACAACTTCTACCAGTACGCCTGCGGCAACTGGATCGCCCACAACCACATCCCCGCCGACCAGGCGCGCTGGAGCACCTTCGGCGAGGTCGCCCGGCGCGACCACCTCGAGCTGCGCAAGATCCTCACCGCGGCGGAAGCCGCCAAGAACCCCGATCCGGTCACCGCCAAGGTCGGCGCCTTCTACGCCGCCTGCATGAACGTCGTCGCGCTCAACCGCCTCGGCGACGCTCCGCTGCAGCCCGAGCTCCGGCGCATCGCCGCCATCCGCTCCCAGACCGCCTTCGCCGCCGAGATCGGCCACATGCAGGTCAACGGCGACCCCGCCCTGTTCCGCTTCGGCTCCGGCCCCGACGCCAAGGACTCCAACAACGTCATCGCCCAGGCCGGCCAGGGCGGCGCCGATCTGCCGCGCGACTACTACGTCAAGGACACGCCCCACAACCGCGCCATCCTCGCCGCCTACCGCCTCCACGTCGCCCGCATCTTCGCGCTGCTCGGCGATCCCGCGCCCCGCGCCCAGGCCGAGGCCGCCGCCGTGCTGCGCATCGAAACCGCCCTCGCCCGCGCCTCGCTCAGCAACGTCGAGCTGCGCAACCCCAACGCCACCTACCACAAGATGAGCCTGGCGCAGTTCCGCTCGCTCACCCCGGCCTTCCACTGGTCCGCCTACCTCGCCGCCGTCCACGCTCCCGCCTTCGCCACCCTCAACGTCGGCTCACCCGCCTTCTTCCGCGCCCTCAACGCCGAGCTCACCGCCGTCTCGCTCGACGATTGGAAAGCCTACCTGCGCTGGCAGGTCGCCCACGCCGCCGCCCCCGAGCTTTCCCAGGCCTTCGTCCAGGCCAACTTCGACTTCTTCGACCACACCATGCACGGCACGCTGCGCGACCAGCCGCGCTGGTACCGCTGCTCCACCGCCGCCGACCGCGGCCTGGGCGAGGATGTCGGCCGGCTCTACGTCAAGGCCGCCTTCGGCGGCAACGCCAAGCAGAAGGCGCTGCTCATGGTGCACCAGCTCGAGGCCGCGCTCGGCCGCGATATCCAGAGCCTCACCTGGATGTCGCCGCCCACCAAGCGCCAGGCGCTGCTCAAGCTCAGCCAGATCTCCAACATGATCGCCTACCCCGACCACTGGCGTGACTACAGCGCCCTGGTCATCCGCCGCGGCGACTATTACGGCAATGAGCGCCGCGTCGCCGCCTTCAACTGGGCCCGCGCCATGCGCGATCTCGGCCGCCCCTTCAACCGCACCCGCTTCAACATGACCCCGCCCACGGTCAACGCCAACTACACCCCCAACCGCAACACCATCACCTTCCCCGCCGGCATCCTGCAGCCGCCCTTCTACGATCCCCACCGCGATCTGGCGAGCAACTTCGGCGGCATCGGCGTCGTCATCGGCCACGAGATGACCCACGGCTTCGACGACCACGGCCGCCACTTCGACGGCCACGGCAACCTGCACGACTGGTGGACCGCGGCCGACAGCAAGGCCTTCGACCTTCGCGCCCGCTGCCTGATCGACCAGTACTCGCGCTACAGCCCGGTCGCCGGCGTCCACCTCAACGGCCGCCTCACGCTCGGCGAAAACACCGCCGACAACGGCGGCGCCCGCATCGCCTACATGGCCATGGAAGCCGCCCTCACCCCCGCCGAGCGCGGCAAGATCGACGGCTACTCCCCCGAGCAGCGTTTCTTCCTCGCCTTCGCCCGCGTCTTCTGCGCAAACACCCGGCCCCAGGCCGCCCGCGCCTCGGTCAAGACCGATCCCCACTCCCCCGGCAAGTTCCGCGTCCTAGGCGTGGTCACCAACATGCCCGAGTTCGCCCAGGCCTTCCACTGCGGCCCCCACGCGCCCATGTCCGCCGGCCCCAAGTCCTGCCGCGTCTGGTGACGCGTCAGCGAATGTGCCGCCGGTGCGCGGGCGCCAGCAGTCCGCGCGCGCGCAGCAGCGCCACCAGTTCTTCGACGACCGCCTCCGGCGTCCGCTCCGCCGTCCGGGCCACGAACTCCGGCGCCGGCGGCGGCTCGTAGGCCTGCCCCACGCCGGTCAGATCGCTCACCGCCCCCGCCCGCGCCGCCGCGTACAGTCCCTTGGTGTCCCGCCGCCGGCACTCCTCCAGCGGGCAATCGACAAAGATCTCGAGGAACCGCCCGCGCCCGATCCGCTGCCGCGCGAACTCGCGGTCGCGCCGGAAGGGCGACACGAACGCGCACAACACCAGGCAGCCGTTCTCGTAAAACAGGCGCGCGACTTCGCCCGCCCGCCGGATGTTCTCCATCCGGTCCGCCGCGCCGAACCCCAGGTCGTTCGACAGCCCCCGCCGCAGCGCGTCCCCGTCCAGCAGCACCGTCCGGCAGCCCAGCGCGAACAGCCGCCGCTCCAGCCCCCGCGCCAGCGTCGACTTGCCGCTGCCCGACAGCCCGGTGAACCACACCACCCCCGCCCGGTGCCCCTGCCGCGCCT
>JAKAOE010000178.1 GCA_021823305.1 Acidobacteriota bacterium | reverse complement strand
GATCTAGCGGCGCCGGTTCCAGCCTTCGAGGAAGGGCAACTTGGCGCGCAGAATCGCGGCCTGGAGCTCGTGCATGCGCGCGTTCCAGCCCAGGATTTCGTGTTCGTAGCGCTGGCGGCTGCCGTGCACGCGGAGCAGGCGCAGGCGCTCGAGCAGGGCGGGATCATGGCTGGTGACCAGGCCGCCCTCGCCCATCGCGCCCAGGTTCTTGGTGGGGTAGAAACTGAAGGCGGCCACCGCGCCCCAGGCACCGGCGGCGCGCCCCGCGCGCCGGGCGCCGATCGCCTGCGCGGCGTCCTCGACGACGGGAATGCCGCGCGGCGCGGCCGCGGCCAGGATCGCGGGCATGTCGGCGACCTCGCCGTAGAGGTGCACCGGCAGGATGGCCGCGATCCGGCCCTCATGCGCGCGCAGGGGGCAGTCCAGCGCCTGTTCGAGCGCCTTGGGATCGAGGTTGAAGCTCTCCGGCTCGATGTCGACAAACTCCGGCCGCGCCCCGGCGAGCAGGATCGCCCCCGCGGTGGCGAAAAAGCTGAAGGCGGTGGTGAGCACGACATCGCCCGGCCCCACGCCGATCGCCCGCAGCGCCAGGTGCAGCGCGTCGGTGCCGCTGGCGCAGGTCAGCGCCGCGACCGGCGCCGGCGCGCCCTGGAAGAGCGCGGCCACCTCGCGCTCGAAGGCTTCGCACTCCGGCCCCTGGGCGAAGCGCCCGGAGGCGAGCACACGCGCCACCGCCTGGTTGACGGCGGCGCCGACGGTTTCGGCTTGGCGGGCAAGGGAAAAGGCTGGAATGAAGTCGGGCATCAACGGACTATCTAAAAGAATTTATCGGCGGCGGCAGCCGCCGCTTGCGCTGGACCTTGCCGTTCTAGGATACCTTCTCATAGACTGGAAACGATGGACGAAACAGGCGCCTACGACCGTTTGGAGTGGATTGCGCTGGATAATTTTCTCACCACGCACCCCGCCCTCAAGAAGATCGCCCGCTGGTTCCTCGAGCACCCGGGTGAATCGCCGACGGCGGAAGAATTCAGCGCCGCCTACGGGCAGCCCACCACCTGGCTCGACCTCAAGGGGCTGGCCATCCACAAGGTGCTGACGCCGCTCGCGCCCGACGGTGCGGTCATCACCCTGCCCTTCGTGATTGACGCCGCCACGCGCTTCCGCTTCAACTCCAAGCTGGAAAAACTCACCGCCGACGTGCTGGCCAAGGTAAAGCCCGGCCCCCGCCCGGACACCGAGTATCCGGAGGGCCCGGAACAGGGCAACACCGGCGGGCGGAGCTGGCGCGGCTGGAAGGTGCTGCCGCCGGCCTGAGGGCCGATCCTAGGCGCGGAGGGTGAACTCCCAGGCGCTGAGCTGGGCGATGCGGTCGCGCTTTACCGCGAAGCCGAGGCCGGGGCGCTCGGGCGCGCGGATGGCGCCTTGGGGCGAGACCTCGACTTCGGGGTCGATCACGTCCTCGCTCCAGTAGCGCTTGCTGGCGGAGACGTCGCCCGGCAGCGAGAAGTTGGCGAGGGTCGAAAGCGCGATGTTGTGCGCGCGCCCGACGCCGGACTCGAGCATGCCGCCGCACCACACCGGCATGCCGGCCGCCTGCGTGGCGGCATGCACGGCCAGCGCGGAGGAAAACCCGCCCACGCGGCCCAGCTTGACGTTGATGATCTTGCAGGCGCCGATGGCGATCGCCTGTTGGGCGTCGCGGGCGTGATGGATGGCCTCGTCGAGGCAGATGGGGGTGCGCAGCGCGCGCTGCAGTTGGGCGTGCAGCCAGATGTCGTCGTGCCAGAGCGGCTGCTCCAGCATCATCAGATCGAACCCGTCGAAGCGGCGCAGGTGCTCGGTGTCGTCGAGGGTGTAGGCGGAGTTGGCGTCGCCCATCAGCCGGATCGCGGGGAAATGGCGCCGCACTTCGGCCAGCACCTCGTAATCCCAGCCGGGCTTGATCTTGATCTTGATGCGCTGGTAGCCGGCCGCGAGTTCCTTGGCGATGGCCTCGAGCAAATCGGCCACGGTGTCCTTGATGCCGATGGAGACGCCGCAGGGAATTTCCTGGCGCACGCCGCCGAGCAGGCGCCACAGCGGCTTGCCCTCGAGTTCGGCCCAGGCCGCCCAGGCGGCGTTTTCGACCGCCGCCTTGGCCATGGCGTGGCCGCGGATGCGCGCCAGCCAGGCGGCGATTTCGCCGGGATGCGCGAAGCTCTTGCCCACCGCGAGCGGCAGCGCGAACTCCTTCAGCACCACGGCGGCGGCGTCGGTGAACTCGTGGCTGTAGAAGGGCGCCTCGCCGCAGGTGACCTCGCCCCAGCCGGAGACGCCGTTGACGCGCAGCTCGAGCAGCAGGATGCGGCGCTGCTGCATGCGGGCGAAGCTGGTTTCGAAAAACGACACCAGCGGCATGCGGATTTCGCGCAGCGTCGCGGACTCGATCTTCATGCCGCTCATGCCGGTTCTCCGTAGCCCAACAGGAAGGCGCTGCCCTCGGGGCGGCGGGCGCATCCGAAGGCGATCATACCGGCGGCGAAGTGTTGCAGAAACGCCGCCCGGTTGCGCTCCTGCAGGGCGGCGGCGCGCGGGTCGCCGGCCTGCTTCCACTCCTGCACTTCGCGCGGCACGTGGATTTCGGCCGCCACCGGCAGCGGCGGCGGGGGCGCGGCGCCGGCCGCCAGCGCCGCCACGCGCGGCGAGCGCAGCCACCACTCCGCGGTCAGGCGGTCGGTGGGCAAGCCGGCCTGCAGGGCGCTGGTGGTGGCGCCGTAGAGGTTGGGGTGGTAATGGCGCGCGATCGCGCCCAGCGACTCGAGGTTGAAGTAGGCGTTCTTCATCTCCAGCGGGTCGAAGGTCCACTCGATCAGGTCGAAGCCCAGCTCCAGCGCGCGCTCACGCTGCGCCAGCTTGAGCCGGCGTCCCAGGCCGCGGTCGCGGTAGTCGCGTTCCACCGCCAGCATGTGCGAGTGCCAGAAGGTCTGCCCCGGGCGGTGCGCCGGCAGCGCCAGCGCGAACCCCACCAGCCGCTCGCCGTCGTAGGCGCCCAGCACCCCGCCGCCGATCTTGCGCGCCACCACGAACATGCGCCGCGGCACCAGGTCGCGGTCGGCGAACCCCCAGGTGCGGCCCTGGAGGGCGACGCAGGTCTCGAACTCCTCCGGCGTCTCCAGCACCCGGATCGGCAGCGCGGTTACTTCGCTTTCCCGGCTTGCTTGGCCTGTTGCCATAGCGTCTCCCATTGCGCGGCGCTGAGCCGCTCCAACTCCCCGGCGCCCGCCGCCGCCTCCATCGCCTGAAAGCGGCGCTGGAACTTGCGGTTGGCGTGTTTCAACGCGGCTTCCGGATCGAGTCCCTCGTGCCGCGCCCAGTTGGCGACGGTGAAGAGCAGGTCGCCGAGCTCCTCCTCCTGCGCCGCGCGCCCGCCCGAGGTGCGCGCCTGGCGCAGCTCGGCGACCTCCTCCTCCAGCTTAGCCTCGACGCCGGCGGCGTCGGCCCAGTCGAAGCCGGCTGCCGCGGCGCGCTGCCCCAACTTGTGCGCTTCGGCGAGTCCGGGCAGGCCGGCGGGGATGCCGCTGAGGCGCGATGCGCGCCCGGCGTTGGCCTTTTCCGCCGCCTTGGCGGCGTTCCAGCGCGCCAGCGCGTCGGCGGGGGTGCGCGCGGCGCCGGCTTGGTCGCCGAAGACGTGCGGATGGCGCCGGACCAGCTTGCCGGCGAGCTCGCGCAGCACGTCGGCGATGCCGAACCAGCCCTCTTCCTGCGCCATCTGGGCGTAGAAGACGACCTGCAGCAGCAGGTCGCCGAGCTCCTCGCGCAGGGCGGCGGGGTCGCGCGCGGTTACCGCCTCCAGCACCTCGTAGGCTTCCTCGAGGGTGTGCTGGCGGATGCTGTCGAAGGTCTGCTCGCGGTCCCAGGGGCAGCCGCCGGGCGCGCGCAGCTGGCGCATGATCCCGACCACGCGGGCGAAGTCTGCATCTATAGTGGATTCAGAATGCAAGCCTGGATTTTGACACATCCCGCACCCATCAGCCAGCAGCCGCTGCGCCGGGTCGAGCTGCCGCGGCCGCAGCCCGGCCCCGGCCAGGTGCTGGTGCGCATGCGCGTTTGCGGCATCTGCCGCACCGACCTGCACGTCGCCGAAGGCGAGCTGCCGCAGCGCATCCCCGACCTCACGCCCGGCCACCAGGTGGTGGGCGAGGTGGTCGAACTGGGGCCCGAGGGCACGGGTGAGCTGCGCCCCGGCCAGCGCGTGGGGGTGGCCTGGCTGCACGCCGCCGACGGCGGCTGCCGCTACTGCTGCTCCGGGCGGGAGAACCTGTGCGAGCGGGCCGAGTTCACCGGCTGGAGCGTGCAGGGCGGCTACGCCGAGTTCGTGCTGGCGCGCGCCGGCTTCGTCTACCCGCTGCCGGAAACCCTGGGCGACGCGCAGGCGGCGCCGCTGCTGTGCGCCGGCATCATCGGCTATCGCGCGCTGCGGCTGTGCGGCCTGGGCGAGGCGGGGCAGGGGCAGTGGCGGGGGGCGCGGCTGGGGATTTACGGATTCGGCGCGGCCGGCCACATCGCCATCCAGATCGCGCGGGCGCGCGGCGCCGAGGTGTACGTCTGCACCCGCGACCACGCCCGCCACCAGGCGCTGGCGGCGGAGCTGGGCGCGGCCTGGGTGGGGGGCGCGCAGGCGCAGCCGCCAGTGGCGCTCGACGCCGCCATCATGTTCGCGCCGGCGGGGGAGCTGGTGCCGGCAGCGCTGCGCGCGCTGGCCCGGGGCGGCGCGCTGGTGCTGGGCGGCATCCACATGAGTCCGATCCCGCCGCTCAATTACGACTGGCTGTACGGCGAGCGGCTGATCCGCAGCGTGGCCAACAACACCCGCGCCGACGGCCGCGAGTTCCTGGCCGAAGCGGCGCGCACGGCGGTGCGCACCCGGGTGCGCGAGTTCGCCTTCGGCGAAGCCAACCAGGCGCTCAAGGCGCTGAAGGAGGACGCCATCGCCGGCGCCGGGGTGCTGCGCGCGCCGTAGGGTGGCCCGCACCCGGCGCCCCGGCTTGCGCTACCGTAAAGGACGTGCCCCCGGCGCAGCCCATCGAGCCGCTGCTGAGCCTGTTCGTGCTCTTCGTCGCCGCCAAGCTGGGCGAGGAGCTGTTCGAGCGG
>JAKAOE010000177.1 GCA_021823305.1 Acidobacteriota bacterium | reverse complement strand
CCTGGCGTTGAGCTACTCTGCGGCTTGGCCGGATGGGGCGACAGGTGCGAATCCGTGCTCGCGCAATTCCATTTTTTATGTGGAAGCCTGGGGGAGAGCCGGATTGAGCCTATCGAACATGCCTGGGTGAGTGCGTATCGACACGTTTGGGACCAAGAAGCGTCCGGCGAAATCATGCTCCAAACTGGCCTGAAAATAGAGGAGTGGCGCAATGGCTGTTTGACGCCGGAACGCGCAAGGGTGGTCCAACGTATCTGGGCGGCGAAATTTCCGCAGGTCCAGGCTATAGTTTGCGGGTTTGCTGGACGACACGGCGAGAACCCGATTGCGTTTCGGGCACTCAACTACGATTTCCCATCGGAATTTGGGCATTCTGGGTACGCCGCGATCGGCGCGGGACAGGACGCCGCCGATGGCCTTCTCGCGAGCCGCGGACAATCTATCCACGCCGGGCCCGAAGTCTCCTTCTACAATTTGTGGTGCGCCATGCAGGCTGGTGCACAGCACCAGTCGGTGAGCGGGTACAGCCGCTACGCAGTAATACGCCAAGGAGAAAACTGCGAGCGTGTCGACGGGCAGCTACTCGCGGCATGGGTGGAGCACCTCGAAAAGCTTGGAGCTAAGCCAAACTCAGACGGCGCCTTGCAGTTTTTGCACCGCCGGCTCGGCCTTAGGTTTTGAGGTGCACGCTGCGTTCACGAAGAGAGCCACGCTGCCCACTACACAGGAAATGACGCCGTGCCAGCGCTTCGATTCCCACGGTCCACGCCGTTCTGCGCTAACCCAAACCTGCGCCTACCACCCCCTGCCGCCCGCGGACTTCTGACACGGGGCTCGGCCTAAAGGTTGGCCGCGAACGGGGCGAGGGGCGCGCGTGATGCTGGGGCACTTCGGCTAGCCGCGTGCTTGCGCGGGGCGGCGCGGTTCGACTGAGAGCCGCATGCCGACGGCGTTGAGGACTGCGAGCAGCGTCCGCAGCGTGGGATTGCCCTTCGCGGAAAGCGCGCGGTAGAGGGACTCACGGTTGATGCCGGCTTGTGCAGAGATAGCGCCGAGCCCGCCGTAGGCTTCGGCGATGGCGCGCAGCGCCAGCAGGCCGGCGGCGCGCTCGTCGGGGTCTCCGAGCGATTCCATGGCGGCCTTCAGATATTCGACGGCGAGTTCGCGGTCGCGGCGAAGCTCCTCGACCTCGCGGTCGTGGTGCGAGACTGTTCCCTTAGGGCTTGCCGCCCGACGCCTGCCGCCGCTTCCATTCCGCCCAATATTTCTTTGCGTTTTCGATTGCATGTTCCTGCGATGCCTTGTCGCTGCCGTTCAGGAGGATGACCGTGTCTCCGTGGCGGCCAAAGTAGACGCGGTAGCCGGGGCCGGCGTGAATTCTGGCCTCGAAGACGCCGCCGCCGACGCCGCGGCAGTCGCCGAAGCCACCGGCTTCGATGCGCCGGACGCGCATGCGCATCCGAGCCTGCACACCCTTATCGCGCAGCCCCTCCAGCTATTGCGTGAACGGCTCCTTTCCGAGCTCGCTCGCGTAGCGAAGTACGCGCACTTGCAGCATATTCTCTCCTCATCGTCCGGTCCTCCGTTGTGTGGGTGGTTTGGGCCCGATGAAGGCGGTACCCGTACATTTGGCAGTGTAGCACAAAAGCTACACGCGGAGCTGCTATTGGCCGAGCGTGAAGCGGACGGTGATTTCGGTGTCGACTTCCACGGGGGCGCCGTTGAGAAGGAGGGGGCGGTAGCGCCATTTGAGGATGGCGCGGCGGGCGGCGGCGACCAGGATGGGGTTGCCTTGCTCGGGGACGAGGGAGACGACCATGCCCGAGGCGCCGATTTGGGCGCGCAGGCGGACGTCGCCTTCGAGGTGAAGCTGCTGGGCGATCGAGGGATAGTAGGGCGCGGGGCAGTAGAGGCAGCGGGCGGCCTGGATCGCGCCGCCGACCTTGATGGGCGCTGCGGGCGGTGCGGGCGGCGGCGGGGGGAGCGGCACGGCGGGGCCGGGCAGCGGCGGCAGGTAAGTTGGGCCGGCGATGGCGGCGGGTGCGGGCGCGACTGCGGTTGCGGGCAAGGCGTCGCGCGGGTAGATCAACTGCGGTGGCGCGGGGAGCGAAGGCGCGCGCGGCGCGGCGAGCAGGGAGCGGAACGACGTCGCGGGCGGCTGCGGGCGGGCGCGAACGGGCGCGGGCTGGAGCGCGAAGGCGACGGGTGGAGCAGCGGGGCGGGGCGCATCGAACCCGGCGGCATGGAGCAAAGGGAATATGTCCGCGGCGGCGATGAGCGCGGCTTGGATCAAGGTCGAGAGCAGGACGGCTTGTGGCGCGCGGGTGCGGCCGGAATTGACCAGGCTCTGTTCGAACATGATCGTGTGCCTCCGGTGTGCGTAGACACCGGAGGCGCACGAAAGTTTGCGTGGCGCGGCGGAATTAGCGGCAGAGGCGGATGCTGCCGATGCGGGTGGTGTAGGCGGTCGCGCCGGGTTGGAGGTAGTCGCCGACGTACCAGAAGGTGCAGTCGTCGGCGGGGTCCACATCCATGGTGGTGTAATCCTCCCAGCGGACGGTGTTGGTCTGGGCGGCGCCGCCGCGGGCGAGGATGGTTTCGGCGAAGGTCATCTTGCCGGGCGGGTCGTTGGCGAGGCGGCCGGTGAGGCGCTGGCCCACGTAGGTCATGCCGTCGCCATAGGAATATCCCATGGCGATGTTTCCCTGGCGATCCAGGCCGAGGCTGGCCATCCAGCGGAAGCCGCCGCCGGGATCGAAGGTGCCCTGTTGCAGCAGGTGCGGGTTGCCGTCCTTGCCGATCTCGAGTTCGTACCAGCGCACGCCGCCGCCGGCGCCGCGGGTGTTGACGGAGTCGAGCAGCGCGACGAGTTGCCGTTTGCCGACGCGGCGGTAGACGACCGGCTGCATCAGCTTGTCGCCCTGGGCGTCAAGGCGGTGGTTGGTGCCGGGCTGGGGGACGCAACTGGTCAACTGGCCGTTGCAGAGGTAGTGATAGGGGGCGACGGAGATGCGGAAGGGGCCGGTGAGGCGGGAGCGGGAGGGATCGCGCCAGTCGACGTGGAAGCGGTAGTAATGGAGCGACGTGCCGTGGAAGATCCTGCGGAGCTGGGTGCCACCATTGGCGAAGATGAGATCGGGGGCGCCGGCGGGAGGAAGGCGGCGGCCCTCGATATCCATGGGGTTGAGGAAGTTGACGCCGTTGACGATGGCGCACTGCTCGCTGGCCTGGGCGCCGCGCAACATGGCGGCGCGGTCGGCGACGCAGGCGTGCTTTTGAATGACGGTATCGCCGGTGGAGGTGCCGAGGTAGTAGCCGTCGGGCCAGACGCCGAGGCGGGGATAGTCGGGGAAGAGCTTGCGGGCGAAGTCGTAGCGGTAGTAGCGGCCGAGCGGGTCGGAGGTTTGGCTCACGGCGTAACACATGCCGTAGGGCGTGGCGGCGGTGCTGCCGGCGGGTTTGCGGAAGATGGGCATCACCCAGACCCAGCGGCCGGCCAACTGGTCGTAGCGGACGACGACGTCGCCGAAGCCGACCTGGCCGCACTCGCCGTGGAAGCCGTCGAAGACGACGCGGGTGGGGATGGGGCCGTAGAGCGCGCGGCCGGTTTTGTCGAAGATGGCGAACCGGGCGTTGACCGTCTGGATAATTTGCGTGGGGCCGACGGCGAGGCTGTTGTCGCTGGGATTGCGGAAAAAGGCCGTGCCTTGGGGACCCTTGAACCCGGCGCCCAAGCCGTTGAAGGCGGCGAGCAGCGGCGCGGCGGGGCGGAAGCCGGGCTGGGTCTGTTCGATCGCGGCGGCGGCGGCGGAGACCGGTGGCGGCATGACCGGCGCGGGCGGCGGCGGCGGAGTGAAGCGGCGGACGGGGCCGCGGCGGCCGCGCCCGAGGAGGGGGGTGCGCACGGGGCCGCGGCCGAAGGGGTAGCGCGGCGGCGGCGGGGCGGTGGCGATGAGGCGGGACAACGGTAGAGAAGTGTCGTGGGCGATAGCGGGGGAGGAGACGACGGTGAACGATTGGGCGAAGGCGAGCGAGGCGGCGAGGGCGAGGGAAGAGAGGAGCAGGGCAGGGCGCATGACCGTATAGTTTATACGCACCGGTGCAGGCGATTGGCGTACCCTTCGGAGTTGCTTATGGCGAAATTGATTTACCTGACGACCGCGTCGCTGGACGGGTTTGTGGAGGACGAGGCGGGCGATTTGGGGTGGACGGCACCGAGCGCGGAGGTGCACGCGTTCATCTACGAGCTGCTGCGTCCCGTCGGCACGCACCTGTATGGACGGCGGAATTACGAAACCATGGCGGTATGGCAGGATTGGCCGATGGAAGGACAGCCGGAGAATTCGCGGGAGTTCGCCGAGATCTGGCGCGCGGCGGACAAGGTGGTCTATTCGCGGTCGCTGGCGGCGATTACCACGCCGAAGACGCGGCTTGAGCGGGAATTCGAGCCTGAAGAGGTGCGGCGGCTGAAGGCTTCGGCGGAGCGGGACTTGGTCATCGGCGGGGCAACGCTGGCGGGGCAGGCGTTGCGCGCCGGGCTGGTGGAGGAATGCCACCTGTTCCTGGTGCCGATACTGTTAGGCGGTGGCAAGAGCGCGTTTCCGCGCGGTGCCCGGCTTGAGCTGTCGCTCGTGGAACAGCGGGGTTTTGGCGACGGCCGGATTTACCTGCGGTACCGGACGGCAGCCGCGCGATAAGGCGGGTCAGGCGCCGGCGGCGAGGGCGCCGCGGAAGAAGAGGTCGGTGTACTGGCGGGCGATTTCGCGCTCGTTGAGGGCGCCTTCGGGGCGGTACCACTGGTACATCCAGTTGATCATGCCGAGCAGGGCGAAGGCGGCGACTTGGGGTTCAACAGCGGGGCGGGCGAGGCCGCGGGCGGCCTGGACGGCGGCGATGAGCTCGCCGAGGTAGATGACGTAGCGCTTTTTGCGGGCGTTGATCTGGCGGCCGGCCTCGGCGGGGAGGGTGCGGTTTTCGTGCAGGACGACGGTGATCTCGCGGTCGCGGCCGCCCAGGACGAGCTCGACGTGGAGGCGGATGCAGGCGCGCAGGCGCTGCTCGGGATCGGGGATGGAGGCGGCGGCGTTGAGGACCTTCTCTTCGAAGATGTCCATGCCGTAGATCATAAAATCGCCGA
>JAKAOE010000176.1 GCA_021823305.1 Acidobacteriota bacterium | reverse complement strand
CGGGCCACGGCGAGAGCCGTGGCCCGGCGCCGGAGGGGGTGGCCGGATCGGCTCACCACTGAATGGTCAGCCCGAGTTCCACTTGGCGCGAGCCCAGGTTGTTGCCCGTCACCACGCCGAAGTCCGCCGGATCGCTCAGCGCCAGCGTGGCGTTGTTCGGCGAGAAGTGGTTGAACACATTCGTCGCCTGCGCGTTGAGCACGGTCGCGAAGCGCTCGGAAAGCGCCAGGTTCTTGCTCACCGACAGGTCCACATCCCACACCCGCTCCGACGGCACGAAGCCGCTCGTCCCGCTGGTGTCGTAGCCCAGAATGATCGGCCGGAACTCGCTGTACACCGTGCCCGCGTTCAGCCCGAACTGGTTGATGCCGGAGCCGACGCCGCCCCCGGGGTTGCCGCTCGAGCCCACCAGCCCCGGCTCGACCACGTTGTAGGTCGCGCCCGTAGTGCCGGTATAGCCCGTGCTGCGCACCGCGGTTTCGTTCAGCGCGCCGAAGCCCTCGCCGAACGAGTTGCCGTTGTTGCCCCCGACCAGGTTGTAGCCGCCGAAGGCGCCGTTGTTCCAGGTGAAGATCGGCGCCAGCGACCAGCCGTGCACCAGGTGCCCCACCAGCCCGTGCTGCGCGCTCCCACCCGGGCTGTAGATGAAGTACAGGTTGTAGTTCAGCGGTGTATCGATGAACTGCGGCCCGTAGCTGGCGTTGAGGTTGAATGAGTCGTTCAGCGTGTAGGTGCCGAACGCCTGCCCGATCGAGCCCACCCCGAACTCGCGGCTCCAGGTGAAGTTGGAGATCGCGGTCAGGTGATGGAAGTTGCGCATCTGCACCGTCCAGAACAGGCTGTTGAAGTTTCCCCAGCCGTTGCTGGTCGAGTCGAACAGCGCCGCCACTTCCCCCTGCTGGCTGACGACGCCGCTCGCCGGACAGCCGCCCGCGCCCGGTGTGCCGCACGTCACCGGCGCCGTCATCGTCACCCGGCCCAGCGTCCAGTCCGGGTTCGACTGCAGCCCGGCGAACAGGTCGCCGGCGTCGAAGCCGTAGGCCGGATCGAGATAGTCCTTGCCGTTCGGCCCGTACTGCGCCACGATCGCCGCCGCGCAGTTGCCGGCGCAATAGGCCGAGTTCGCCCCGCCCAGCGCCGCGTCGAACCAGGGCTGGTCGGTGACCACCTGGTGATGCAGCAGCTGCAGCGCCAGGTTGGCGAAGGCTTGCTGGAACTGCTGCCCGCCTGCCACCAGCATGTACGGCACCGCGTCGATGTTCTGGTCGGTGTTCTCGTTGCGCATGATGCGCCCGGTGTAGCCGATCTCGGTCGAGAAGGCCGGCGTGAACTGCCGCTGGATGGTCAGATCGAACTCATCCGAGCGGTCCGGCCGGTAGTTCGGATCCAGCGTGTCGTTGAACCCCGCCGGCGTGTTCGCCACCCCGTTTTGGATCTGCCCGGGGTAGAACGGCTGCGGCAGGTCGGTCACCGGCGGCGCCCCCAGCGGCGCGGTCAGCCCGTTGTCGCACGCCCCCGTGCCCGTGCTGCAGTTCGTCGTCGGCCCGATGCGGAAAGCGGTGGCCGGATCGGCGTTCCGGTTGCCCGCGCAGGTGCCGTCCGGCAGCGGGTCGATGCACTGCACCGGCTGCGCCAGCCCCGTCCCCAGCAGCGGCACCAGCACCTGGTTGACCCCGTTCAGCCGCCCGTAGACCCGCGACCAGCCGCCCCGGATCACCGTCTTGTCCCCGCCCATCAGCTCGCCCAGCAGCCCGCCGCTCACCGACGGGTTCCAGGCCACCGACAGCCGCGGGCTGATCCCGCCGTAGAACGGGTTGTAAGGATACTTCATCCCGCCGTTGATGTTGTTCACCGTCGCGAAGCCGATGTTCGGGTTGTAAATCTGCCCGTTCAGCGCCGCGCTCTCCACCGCGTTAAAGTAGTTGGTGGCGCTGATCACCTGCCCGTTGCCGTCCACCGCCTCCACCTGCCGCCCCTGGCTCTCGTGCGGCGGCATCTCCACGGTGTAGCCCGCGCCCCAGTTCAACGTCAGGCTGGGCAAAATGTGCCAGGCGTCGGAGAAGTAGACGTTGTAGGTCGGAATGAAGCTGTCCTCCAACAGCGGCGTCCCCTGCGGCAGCAGTTGCAGGTTCTTCCCCCCGCGCGTGTACATCGTCTGCGCCTGGCTCACGATCCCCAGCACCGCGTCATAGAAGCTGCCGAACTGCGTCGCCGTCCCGGTGTAGCCCACCGGCAGATAGGGGATGTTGATCGCGTTGCCGCTCCCCTGGTTGGTGAGATAGGCGGTCATGGTGTTGACCGTGCCGCCGTTGTCGTTGCGCTGGTGCAGGTCGTGCTGATGCACGTACTCGCCTCCGAAGCTGAACTCGTGGTTGCCGCGGATCATCTCCACGTCGTCGCGGAACGTCTGCCCGATCCCGTCCCAGAAGCGCTGCCGCGTGCTCTGGTTGTTCACGTTGTAGGGGATCAGCCCATTGCTCGTCTCCCCGCTCAACTCCATCGTCCCCCCCAGCGCCCCCAGCGCCCCGATGTTCTGCGGCTGGTTGTAAATCCCCGCCCACTGCCAGAAGTTGCGCAGGTAGCTGTAGGTGAACGTGTTCGTGGTGTCCGGGGTCAGCGTGCTGGTCAGTTGCGCCGTGAACATCGAGGGCAGCTGCGGCCGCTCCGCGTTCGATGCCGGCACCCCCTTGGTGTCGCCCGGAATCCCGCCGCCGATGTCGATCTGGCTGCTCACCAGCGGGTTGAAACTGTAGAAGTGATACGTGGTGGTGAAATGGTTCTTGCTGCCGAAGTCGTGGTCCAGCCGCCCCACCAGGAAGTTCGAGCGCAGCGACTCGTTGAAGGGCGCGGTGAAGTTCACCGTGTTGTAGCCGTCCCCGCCCGGCGTGTTCGCCGGCTGGTTGCCCGCCGGCATGTCGTTCCAGATCGCGCTGGTCACCGGGTTCAGACCCAGCTGCAGCGGATCGCAGCTGCCGGTGCCGCCCGGGTTGGCCACCGTCACCGCGTAGCCGGTGCATTGCGCCGGCGCCACCGTGGTGGACACGTAGCTGGCGTTGCCGTTGGCGGCGACCACCCGCTCCGGCACCGTCACCGACGCCGGGTTCAGGTTGTAGTACTGCCAGCTCCCGTCCCCCTGCTGCGACGCCACCACCCCCGCGCGCAGCGCCGCGCTCGGCGTGATCCGGCTGATCACCGCGTAGTTCGGGTACCGCCGCCCTTCATACGCCCCGAACAGGTACCACTTGCCGCCCAGAAACCGCGGCAACACCGTCCCCCCCAGCGTCGCCCCGAACCGGTTCTGGTGATCCACCGGCCGCGGCGTGTTGCTGGCGTTGTTGCTCCAGTCGTTCGCCGCCAGCGCCGAGCCCAGATAGTACTCGTACGCCGACCCGTGCAGCGTGTTCGTGCCGCGCTTGGTCGCCATCACCACCGTCGAGCCCGCCGCGCTGTTGATGTCTGCGCTCTGGTTGTTCACCCCCACGGTGAACGTCTGGATGGTCTCCGCCGGCGTCGGCATCACCCCCGACGGGTTGCCCCCCGCCCCGGTGCCGATGTTGCCCGACGACGGCGTGTAGATGTCGTGCGCCCCGTCCATGTCGTCGCTGTTGCTGCCCCCGTCCAGCACGTAGGTGTTCTGGTCCATCACCGCCCCCGCCACGCTCCCGTCCGGCTCCGTGTTGGGCTGCAGCATCGTCAGCTGGTTGGCGTCCCGCCCCAGGTTGGGCAACTGCTGGATCGCCTGGCTCGAGATCGTCGTCCCCACGGTCGCGTTCAGCGTCTGCAACTCCGCCCCCGACACCGTCACCTCCACCGTCTGCGTCGCCGCCCCCACCTCGAGCGCCACGTTCAGGCTCAGCGGCTTGCCCAGCTGCACCGCCTGGTCCTTCACCACCGCCTCCTTGAACCCCGTTTTCTTCACGTCCAACGTATAGGTCCCCGGTTGCAGGCTGGGGAAGGCGAACCGCCCCACCTGGTTGGTCACCGTCGGCTGGGCGCCGTTCGTGGCCTCGTTGGTCAGCACCACCACCGCCCCCGGCACCGCCGCCCCCCGCGGGTCGGTCACCTGGCCCTGGATCGCGCCGGTGGTTGCGGTTTGCGCCCGCGCCCCGCCCACCAGGCAGGCGAGGCCAACGAACATGGACAGAATGCGAATCGCGGATCCCACACACTTGCGCAGCATGCATCCTCCTCGGGCTACTTGTGGCCCTGGAATAACTTCTGGCTAGCAGCCTATGTCCCGGCGTAAGGAACAGTCAACGCGGATCGGTCCCAATGGCGATAATTTTTTTCGCTCGCTAGCCACTCTAGGAATTCGCTGCGACTAAGTTCGCCGATCCCGATCCGGGCGCGCTATCTTGCCCTTGCCCGCGCCGCAAGTACGGTTCCTAACTCACCCCGCGCGTTGTCCAAAGTGGCGAGCCACTTACCCCCGCGCCCGCCTCCGCCCCGGCCTCCGCCCGCCCGGGCTGGCCGCCCGCGCCCCCTCCCCCGGTCCATGGCAAACTGGACTATCGCCATGCCCGCGCCCGCCGAACCCGCCTTCTACCTGACGACGCCGCTCTACTACGTCAACGCCCGCCCCCACCTCGGCCACGCCTACTCCACCCTGGTGGCCGACACCATGGTCCGCTTCCAGCGCCAACAGGGCCGCGAAGCCTGCTTCCTCACCGGCACCGACGAGCACGGCCAGAAAATCCAGCGCGCCGCCGAAGCCGCCGCCGTCTCCCCTCAGCAGTTCGCCGATGCCATCGCCCAGGACTTCCGCTCCGAATGGGATCGCCTCGGCCTCGCCTACAGCTACTTCATCCGCACCACCGAGCCCCGCCACGCCGCCGCCGTGGTCGAGATCTTCCAGCGCCTCGAGCGCAACGGCGCCGTCTACAAGGGCAGCTACTCCGGCCCCTATTGCGTCTCCGACGAGCTCTTCGTCGGCGAAGGCGCCGAGGCCGGCGCCCCCTGCCCCCTCTGCGGCCGCCCCACCGAGCGGGTAACGGAGGAGAACTACTACTTCCGCCTCTCGGCTTTTCAACAGCCGTTGCTCGATCACTACCGCAAGCATCCCCACTTCATCCGCCCCGAAACCCGCCGCAACGAGGTCATCGCCTTCGTTGAAGCCGGCCTGCGCGACGTCTCCATCAGAGAT
>JAKAOE010000175.1:966-5148 GCA_021823305.1 Acidobacteriota bacterium | reverse complement strand
GGCGGACCGGCACCGGACACCGAGGGAGAGGGCGCTCACGCGGCTCTGCAGATCGTCGACCGCGCTCTCGCGCCTGCCGCGTACGGCCCCTCCGTGGTTTCAGGGCTGCAGCTTTCCAGCCGGCCGCGGTGACAACGCCGCAGCGAGGAGGGCGGCGGCGCTACAGACAATAGCTGATCCGGCAAGATATCGGCGCGCGCCAACCGCTGCAGCCGCTCCCGCAACTCGCCGTCCTCCCGCCGCGGCTGGTAGCGGCAACTCGATGCCGCCACCCCCAACAACCGGCAAGCCCCGCGCTCGCTGAAGGCGTACCCTTCCCGCATCCGCCCGATAGCCGCCTTCATCGCTACCAGTCCCATCCGTTTTTCCCGACCACCGACTGCAGCGCTTCCCGATCCAAGCTCAGGTCAGCCACCAGCTTCTTCAGCCGCCCGTTCTCGTCCCGCAGTTGCTTCAGCTTCTCCGCCTGCGGCACGTCCATGCCGCCGTGCTTCGTCTTCCAGGCGTAAATCGCGTGCTTGGAACCCCCAAACTCGCGCCCCACCCCGCTGTTCGCCCGGCTTCCATCTGCTTGACCGCCGCGATCATCTGCGCCACTGTGTGCTTGCCTTGCGACATCCGTCCTCCCTTGGCTCAGTGCTGAGATCATACTCAGCCCTGCGCGATCTGAGGGGGGCAGGCCATGGACTTGCGTTGGCATGGTCGAGGTCGGCGGGGCAGCCGGCGGGGGCGAGGGCGGGCGAGTCAGCGCAGCACCAGGAGCGACAGACACAGGTTGTAGGCAACATGGGCCGCGCAGCAGTTGTCCAAGGACTTCGTCCTCAGCCAAATTATCCCGAAGAGAGCCATCGCTGGCATTACGTAGAACATCTGCCCTAGGTGTAGGAGTGACGATACCAAGGTGACGAGGACGAGCGATACGCCTGGGCCGAGCTTGCGGGCGAGCGACGGGAGCAGTATGCCCCTGAAATATGACTCTTCGAGCAGGGGCGCCACGAACACCTCGGGGAGCGCGGCACATATGAAATCACCGACTGAAAGGTGGCCGGCGGTACCGCGAACGGCAACGAGAAGCACGTGAATGATCGCCGCGGTTAAGGCACCGGACGCGGCCCACAGCGAGACAGCCGGCCGGCCGCTGCCCCAGCCAACGCTCTTGGCAAGGCCGGCGAGGCCCTGCTTTCCCGTGACCCGCGCGGCCATGCCGGCGAGTGCCGCTGCGGTGCCGGCTTCAACGAGCAGCGTGCTAAGTTGCTCCAGTTGGTAAACAGTCAGCCCCGGGACCCTCCGCATTGCCAGTGGGGTCGTTAACATGACCAGGAAGATTAGAACCGCGAGCGATGCTAACCCGACTGCTGCCGCATTTAGGGGCGTCCAGCTCCGCGCGATGTTGGCCTTGGGCGGTGCCGTAGCGGTGTTCGTCATGGAGCACCGAGGGTTCGGTGGTCATTCCAGCGGCAGGGGGACGCGCCCGTCGTCCGCAGCGTGCGCCGACACTCGCGCCGCGCCCGCTGCGTCGCATTGCGCGACCCTCCGGGGCCGCGCAACTCGCGGGCTGGTCGATTGGCGCGGATCATGGCCACCAGAGGTTCCGCAAGCGAGCCTGAAGGCACTCGTCGAACTTCCCAAGTAACCCGAAGACTGCGCCCAATCCATCCACGCCAGGCGAACCGCTCAGGGTTCCATCGCCCCCGGAGGAGTCCTGCCGGGGTTCCGGGGTCCCAAGAGGCGGCACGGGGTTGAGGGCGCAGTCCGCCGCGAACGAGATCCACTCGGCCGTGGTCGCCTCGCGCCGAAATTCCACGCGAGCGTCAGGCGGAAATGCCAAGCTGGTGCTGGCAACCGCCGCCGCCAGTTCCGCCACAAAGGCGGGTTCTACAGGCCCGTTGAGGTCCGGCAGGCCGATCTCGCCACCCGCGCCGGGCGAGAGCAACTCGCCGTTCCAATCGTTCTGATACTGCCAGCCGTTCTGGGTGGGTTCGGGAGTATACGGATGCCCGTCGACGACCACGATCTGGTTGCAGCCGCCCGCCGGGCAAGGCAGCGTAGAGGCGGAGCCCCCGCCGCTGAAAGCGCCGCCGGTCAGATCGTTGCCCAAGCCGAAGCCAAGCTCGACGCCGTCTATTTTAACGGTGCCACCGCCGCGCAAGCCGCAGCCGTCGCCTGAACTCAGGCGGCGCGCCGTCGCCAGAAAGCAGTTGATCGGCGAGAGCCCCAGCGGGTCGGTGGCCTCCAGCGGCGTCCCGGCCACATAAGCATACGCATTCCACGTCTGCGGGTTGTTCGGGTCCACCGCCGCCAGCCCCGCCGGGTCCGGCGTCCACCAGCGCCCCTGGATCGGGTTGTACTCGCGCTCCGGAAAGTCGTACTGCCCGCCACTGTTGCTTTCGTCGATGTCCTGCGCCTTGCCGGTGAACCGGCGCTCGGTGCTGTTGGTCTGGATGTAGGCGTAGCCGAAGGGCGAGTACGACGTCACGTCGAGCGTGCTGCCGCCGGGCTCGCTCGCCAGCCGCATGCTGCCCAGGTTGTCCGGCTGCTCATAGTACTCCAGCCCGCCGGCGGATGCGGAATACACCGCGCGCCCGCCGCCCGGCAGCGGAATCGGCGCGTAGTCGAACCTGCTCCCGCCGTTCATCAGCTCCAGTGTATCGCCGCCCGGGCCCCGCACGTACTCCGTGTTTGAACCCCCGGGGAAGTCGGCCTCCACCGCCCGCCCCAACGCGTCGTAGATCACGGTGTTCCCTTCCAGCGTGACCGGCCGCTGCTCGGCGTCGAACGCGTTGGCGTTGGTGCGCGGCACCACCGGATCGTCGATCAGGTCCCCGTCGTTGTTGTAGCTGGGCGTGATCCCGTTGGCGCTCTGGATGCGGTTGTCCACCGCGCCATTGGGCGCGGCGAAGTCCGGCGTGAACGCATTGGACCCGGCGGTGGAGAGGTTGCCGAACGGATCGAACGAGTAGGTCTGGCTGAAGGCGCCGCAGTCGGCGCCGGCGATCCGGCCCAGGTCATCGTGCGAATAGGTGCAGGTCTGCGTGTCCGAGCCCGTGAGCGCGTTGTCGATCTGCATCTTGGCCAGGCTGCCATTGGGGTTCCAGGTGAGCGTGCCGGAGTCGCTGCCGTACTGGTTGGTGAAGCTCCAGCCGGAGGTCCCGGTGCCGGTGTCGTAGGTGTATGTATCCGTGATGTTGACGGCATTGGGGCCGAGGCCGATGCTGGTCAGGCCATAAGGCGAGTAGACGACGCTCCCGGCGATCTGCGCGCCGCCCACCGCCGCCGAAGCCGGCCGCCCCTCGCCGTCGACGCCGTAGGTGACGGCGGCCACGCTGGAGGGCAGGGTCAGCACCGACGGCGCGCCGTTGGCGTAGCGCTGCTCGGTGGTCACGTACCAGCCGCCCGAGGCCGGCGTGAACTCGTAGAGATCCGCCTCCTGCGCGCCGGGGTTGGGGTAGCTGAAGCCCAGATCGGTGATGTGCGTGTTCGGGGTGGCGGCGTTCGCGGTGTAGGCTTCGGCGAGCCTGCCGAGCACGTTGGCCATCGTGGCGCCGTCCACGCTCGCGGCGTCGTAGACGAAGTACTTATTCGGAGTGGCGGCGACGCCAGCCCCGAGCGTGGGGTAGCTCACCTCGGTGACGCGATGCGCGGCGTCGTGGGCGTAGCAGGTGACGGTCCCGTTGGCGTCCACGCGCTTGACCAGATCGCCCTCCGAGGTCCCGCAGGTGGCGTCGGCGTCGAAGGTGAAGGTGGTCGTGCCACTTTCCGGGTTGGTCTCCGACGTCATCCGGCCCAGCCAATCGAAAGCGAAGCCGCGCGACTCGGTGGTCGAGGACTGGGCGTTCTGCACGACGTTGGTGATTTGACCGAGGGCGTCGCGGGTGTAGCTGGTGAGGTAGCCGGTGGCGGCGGAGGTCTGGCCGCAGTTCCCGCCCGGCCATTGGGTTGTGCCGGTCGTGATCTCACAGACAGAAGCCAAACGGCCAAGGCCGTCGAACTGCTCCTGCTTTTCCTTGAGCGACTCGCCGGTGGGAGCGGGGCCGACGACGGTCTCGACGTCGTTGTCGAAATATTCGTGGAGAACGTACCCGCCGTCCGCGTTGGCGGCCTCGGTGGGGCGGGAAAGCGTGTCGTAGGCGGTCGTGGCGCCCGCGCTGGAGCAGCTCTCCGTCTGGCCGGCGGCGCCGGTGT
>JAKAOE010000175.1:0-956 GCA_021823305.1 Acidobacteriota bacterium | reverse complement strand
CAGGTCTCGGTCGTGTCGAAATTGCTCGCGCCCGGCCCTTGGCGGCGCTGGGTCAGCACGGGGCGGCCCATGCTGTCCAGCGTGGTCAGAACATCGTCGGTGGAGTAGGCGGTGGCGCCGCTGTAGTTGAACGGCGTGGCGCTCTCCACCGAGGTGGGTGTATAGCTGAACGTGGTCACCGCGCCATCGGGGGCGGTCACGCTGGCTTGGCGCCAACGGCTGTCGTAGGCGATCGAGGTCGCGTTGCCGTTGTAGCCCTTGACTTGGGTGGGGAGCGCGCCGTTGCAGTCCCAGGTGAGCGAGATGGTGCCGACGGGGTCGGTGATGCTTTCGGGGAAAAAACCGCAGGCGTTCGGGCCGAAGGTCGTCCTGGCGCCGTTGGGGTCGGTCTCCGTCGCTACGCTGCCGTTGGTGTTGTAGGCGTAGGTGGTCGTGAGATAGGCGCTCGCGCCGGCGAATTGGTCGACGGTTTGCGGCTCGCCGCCGGCGGTGAAATTGCCGTAGGTGGCCTCCGCGGCGATGTGGCCGCTGCCGTCCTCGGTGACCGCGCTGGCGAGGACCTCTCCGTTGCCGGCGGCGGTGTAGGTGTTGATCTGCTGGGTGAGGAGCGGCGGCGTGCCCGAGGTGTACCAGTCGCTCGCGGTCGCGTTGGTGATGAAGCCGTAACGGTCGAGCGTTTGCGTAGTCTGCTGGTAGAGGATGGGCGCGCCGAAGACCGTGGTGGTGAAGGCGGTGACTCCGTTGACGCTCGCAATGGTCGTGGACTTGAGCTCGGTGCCGCCGTTGGCGTAATTGCCCTGCCAGACATCCTCCTCCGTCGGTCCGCCGCCGCTGTCGAAACTGGTGACGGTGGTGTTGCCGTAGGGGTCGGTTTGGACGGTCTGGTTGGGCGAGGCGGTGTGGGACCACGTCCAGACGCCGCCGTCGGGGTCGGTCTGCGTCAGCGAGGTAGATCG
>JAKAOE010000174.1 GCA_021823305.1 Acidobacteriota bacterium | reverse complement strand
TCTCACAGCAGAATAGGCGCGTAGCCGCCGCCGCGCCTCCTCGGCCTGCTGCACCTTCTCTTGGAGGTATGGCGGCGGCCCAACCAAATAGTCCAAGCGCGAGCGCAGGCTGCCAAGGACGTCGGCCACGCTCGACCGATTGCTATGAAGCTCCAGAACGAAAGGCAGAAGCCCCGCCCTCTCTAGCCGCTGCCGCACCACTTCGAGAGCGGCTCGCTTCTCCGCCACGAACAGCACCTTCTTCCCCGAACGGATGGCCGCAGCAATCAGGTTCGTGATCGTCTGGCTTTTGCCCGTGCCCGGAGGGCCCTCAACAACCACGCTGCGCTTTTCTTCGAGCACGTCCGCCAGCGCGTCGTGCTGGGAACTGTCGGCGTCGAAGACGAGCGGGATCTCACCGGCCGGCGCCGCCTCGACGTCGTGGTCGGCGAGCGCTAACGCCGCATTCTCACGGCCGAATCCGCCACCCAATATCCCGCTGACAATGGCGTGATCGGTCAAACCGTTGCCCTCCCCACGTACCCACACCTTGGGATCAAGGTCGAGGAAGAGCAGCATGTTCGAGAAGCTCAGCATGCAAAGGGTCACGCGCCGCCGGACCGCGAACCGATGCCGCGCCCGGACGGCCCGACCAACCTCGGCGAGAAACCCATCCAACGCCGCCCCGCCACCCTCCGGCTGCGGCATCAGGGGCAGGCCGAGGCCATAGTCCTCATCGAGCTTCTGCCTGAGGCTCAGGTTCTCATTCATCTCCTCGCCAGTCGATTCAATCAGCCAGCGTTGCTCGCCCACACCGGGCCGGCGCCGGAGCCGCACCGGCAAGCAGACCAAGGGCGCGGAGTATAAATCCTCCGCCTGAGGCCGCGACGGGAAATCGAGGAAGCCGATCGCCAGGAAGAGCTTGTTCGCCCCAGTCTCCTCTATGGCAAGCTTGGCGAGCCTGTCTAGGTTCCGGCAGCGCGTTGCCACAACGTCACTGTAATGGAGCGCGCGCACAGTTCCATCGGGATACGTGCCGCTTATATCGTAGCTCGCCGATATTCCGCGTTTTGCCGCCCATTCGGCCGGTTCGGGCCGCACCATCCGGCCTGCCTGCTCGACCATGTCCCGTGCGCCCGGCTCAGGCAGCGCGGCCACCTCGAGGTGACGCCCGTTCGAAAGGCGCTCGAACGCCCCAGCAGGGTTAGCCTCAACAAACGGAATCGCCCGTCCTGGCGAGTGCCGGAAGTTGAGCAAACGATTGCGGCCCGTCAGGTCCAAAAGGCGGAGGCGCATCTCGGCGAGCTGCGCCTCAATCCCGGCGCGATTGGCGTCTGCGTCGTGAGCCTGAGTCGGGCGTGTCCCCATCTGCTACTTACCCATCAACGCCCAAAGATAGCACTTCGCTTGCTACGCGCAAACGCCACGACTTCGCCAGACCGCTCGCGGCCCGCCCGGCCGACTGCCCTCCGCGGCACAAAGGGCCAACCGCAAATTCGCGAAAAAGGGTGCCCGGCCACCCATCGTTGCGGCGCAAGCAACCCCGTGAGGTTACGGCTGTCCCTCCAGGGTCATGGCTCGGCACGCGTCCCAACCCGCCAAGCGCCAGCGAACAAAGGATTCGGCTCGCAGCCCCCGACAGTCCACCGCGCTTTAGAACCGCGTCACCTCGGTGAAGTTAAACCCCTTCACCTTCATCGCCGGCACCACCATGTCGAACGACTCTTCCCCGCTCGCCCGCACCGCCGGCCCCAGCGCCTCCACCTGGTTCAGCATCTCCACCATGCCCTGATTGAACCGCAGGTTCCGCACCCCGCCCGCCAGCTTGCCGTTTTCGATCAGGAACGTCCCGTCGCGCGTCATCCCGGTCAGGATCTTCTGGTACGGGTCCACTTCCCGGATGTACCACAGCCGCGTCACCAGGATCCCCCGCTCCGTCCCCGCGATCTGCTGTTCGAGCGTCGTCGCCCCGCCCTCGATCACCAGGTTGATCGGCGCCTCGCCGTACTCGTTCGGCAGCCCGAACCCATGTCCGGTCGCCCGCGCCTTCTCGCCCGCCTTGTGCTTCTCGTTCCACTGCGCCGCCGACTGCCGCGCGTACACCAGGTTCTTCACCCACCCCTGCTCCACCAGCGTCACCCTCCGCCGCGGCACGCCCTCGCCGTCGAACGGCATCCCCGACTGCAGCGGATGAAACACGTCATCCCGGATCGAGATGTTGTCCCCGAACACCTTCTTCCCCACCCGGTCGCTCAAAAAGCTGCGCTGGTCCAGCACCGGCAGTGCGCCGAAGTCCCACACCAGGAACCCGATCAAATCCAGCACCGCCGCCGGCTCCAGGATCACCGTGTACTTGCCCGGTTCGATCTCCCGCGGCCGCGCGCTCGCCAGCGCCTTTTCCGCCGCCATCCGCGCCCCCGCCCGCGGGTCGAGGTCGCCCCAGCGCGGCGAGCTCGCCTTCGCCCACCCCGAGCTGGTCTCGCCCAGCGCCGTCACTGAATACTCCGCCCCGGTCGCCGCGTAGAACGCCTCGACGCCGCGCGTGTTCACGATCGCCACCGCCGAGCGCTGCGTCGCGCAAATCCCCGCCGCGGTCAGCCCGTGGCTCCGGATCGCGTCCACCATCGCGCCCGCCGCCGCCGCCCGCTCCGCCGGCTCGATCGCCGCCGTCGCCTCGTCCCACCGCTTCAGCGGCGTGATCGTCTCCGGCTCCGCCATCGGCAGCAGTTCCGGGTCTTCCGCCTGCGCCCGCGCCAGCGCGATCGCCCGCTCCGTCGCCGCCGCCACGCCCGCTTCGTCTAGCCGGTGCGTCGAGGCGCGCGCCGTGCGTTTTCCTACCTGCGCCCGCACCGACACCACCACGCTCGACTCCGCCACGTTCTGGTGAATGCCGTTGTTGGCGAACCGCGTCAGCGCGCTGTCGCCGCCCTCGGCCGTGATCTCCAGCTCCGCCTTCGGCTCGATCGCCGCCGCCGCCTTCCGCGCCTGCGCCAGCCACGCCCGCGCCTCGCCCAGTTCCAGCCGCGGCCCCGCCATGGTCAGCCCTGGCCTCCCGCGTACGCCGTCCCGATCTTGATGTTGCGGAATCGCGCCGGCGCCGCGCCATGTCCGGTCCCCATCGTCTGCTGCGGTTGCCCCTTGCCGCAGTTCGGCGTGCCCCACAGCCGCCAGTGCTCGCGCGAGCAGATCGCGTCCATCGAGTTCCAGAACTCGGTGGTGATGCCCGAATAACTCGGGTTCTTCAGCATCCGCGTCCGCCGCCCGTGTTGAATCTCCCAGCCGATCTCGGTGCCGAACTGAAAGTTGAAGCGCTTGTCGTCGATGGACCAGCTCCGGTTGGTCTCGAAGTAGAAGCCCGCCTCCGTGTCGGCGATCAACTCCTCCAGGCTCAGCGGCAGCTTCCCCGGCTCAATGCTGATGTTGGTCATCCGGATCAGCGGCAGCCGGTTCCAGCTCTCCGCCCGCATGCAGCCGTTCGAGCGCCGCAGCCCGATCTCCGCCGCCGTCTCGCGGCTGGTGATGTAGCCCAGGAACTGCCCGTCCCGGATGATCTCCGCCCGCTGCGCCTCCACCCCCTCGTCGTCGTAGGCGAACGTCCCCAGCCCCGGCCCGTGCTCCAGCCGCGCATCCGCCACCACCGTCACCAGCGGCGAGCCGTAGCGCAGCTTCCCCGGCTGGTCCAGCGTCAAAAAGCTCATCCCCGCGAAGTTCGCCTCGCTCCCCAGCACCCGGTCCAGTTCGATCGGATGCCCGATGGACTCGTGAATCTGCAGCCCCAATTGCGAGCTGTCGAGAATCAGCGTGCCCTGGGTCCGCGGGCACTGCGGCGCCTTGTGCAGCGCCACCGCCTCTTCCCCCACCCGCCGCGCCTGCTCCTGCAGCGCCAGCTCGCCGATCAGCTCGTACCCCTTGAGCTGATACTGCCCGCCGAACGAGTTCGGATAGCTGCGCTTCTGGATCTCGCCGTTGGCGAACGCGAACGCCGCCATCCCGGCGCCGCTCAACGTCCGCGTCTGCTCGATCTCGCTGCCTTCGCTCGAGACGAAGAACTGCCGCTGCCGCGCGAAGTTCATCTGCGCCTCGGCCAGCGTCACCCCCTCCACCGCGCGCAGCTCCCGGTCGGCCGCCAGCAACTCGCCCAGTTGCTGCTCCACGCTCACCGCGAACGGGTCTTGCGCGCACGGCGAGGTCCACACCGCCCGGTGCGCCGCCTCCGGCGCCAGCACCGCTCGCCGCCCGCGCACCGTCGCTGACGCCCGCGCGATCGCCACCGCCCGCGCCGCCGCCGCTTCAATCGCCTCGCGCCGGCAGTCGTCGGTGGCCGCGAAGCCCCACGCGCCGTCCACCAGCACGCGGATCCCCGTGCCCTGGCTTTCGCTGTCGGCGGCGTGCCCCAGCTTGCCGTTCTTGGTCGCCAGGCTGCGGTGCCGCTCCTCCAACACCCGCACGTCGGCGTATTCGGCGCCCTGCGCGGTTGCCGCGTCCAGACCCCAGCCGCCGATGTCCCGCATAGCCTTGAACTGCGGTTAGCGGGCGGTCGCCATCGCGCCCGTTTTCAGCCCCGCCGCCTCGCGCAACGCCTCCGCCTTGTCTTCCTTCTCCCAGGTGAAGTCCGGATCGTCCTGACCGAAGGGCCCGAACGCCGCCGTCTTCTGATAAATCGGCCGCCGCAATTGCAGCGACTGAATGATCCCTTTCGGCGTCAGCGGAAACACCTTGCGTACCGCGTCGGCGATCTTCTCCTCCGTCGTCGCGTGCGTCCCGAACGTCTCCACCCGCACCGACACCGGGTCGGCCACGCCGATCGCGTACGCCAGCTGCACCTCGCACGTCGTCGCCAGCCCCGCCGCTACCACGTTGCGCGCGATGTAGCGCGCCATCAGCGCCGCCGAGCGGTCCACCTTGGTCGGATCCTTGCCGCTGAACGCGCCGCCGCCGTGCCGCCCCATCCCGCCGTAGGTGTCCACGATGATCTTGCGCCCGGTCACGCCGGTGTCGCCCATCGGCCCGCCGATCACGAACCGCCCCGTCGGATTGATGTGGTACGCGGTCTTGCCGTCCGTCATCCCCTTCGGCATCATCGGCTCGATCACTTCGCGCCGGATCGCCTCGCGCAGCGCCTCGGTCGAGATCTCGTCGCTGTGCTGGGTCGAGATCACCACCGCGTCCACAGATCG
>JAKAOE010000173.1 GCA_021823305.1 Acidobacteriota bacterium | reverse complement strand
GAAAGGAACCGGTCGTCCGGGCCCAGCCGCCACACCGAATGCAACGCCGCCGGCTGGGAGAGGATGTTGGCGTGGGTGAGCTGCACCAGCTTCGGCGTGCCCATCGTCCCGGAGGTGTACATCATCAGGCAGACCGAGCTGCCCTCCACGGCTGCGGATTGGATCGCGCCGCCCGGCGCCGACGCGGGCATCAGCTCTGCCAGGGTTGACGTGTTCCCGGACGCCCCGGGCGCGAGGGGATCGAAGCTGATGATGAGCCGATAGCGCTCGGGTGTTGGCAGCTTCCCGTATTGCTGCGCGTCGGCCACCGCCACGAAGCGGGGCTCGCAGAATTCGACCAGTGCGCGCGCCTGTTCCGGGCCGTAGCCGGCGAAGATCGGCACCGCGACCGCTCCCATGGCCATGACCGCGAGCTCGAGTTCGAGCATCTCCTTGCGGTTGGGCGAGAGGATCGCCACGCGGTCGCCGGCGCCCAGGCCGCGCTCGGCCAGGGAGCGCTGCAGCTTCGCAATCGCCTGCCGCAAATCGGCCCAGGTCAGCCGCACCAAGCCGCCGTCGCGGCATTCCTCATATATCGGCCGGTCGCCGAACCGGTCCGCGTTTCCGTTGAGCATCGCCGCAAGATTGGCCGGATGTGCGGCGGCCGGAGTCTCGCACGGCCAACAGCGCAGTTCCGTCATGCGGCTGCCTCACGCGGCAACTCGCGGATGCCCGGAGCGCCGGGGGGTATGCGCTGCCCGGGTTCGAAGCGCGCCCGCCGGGCGGGCGTACGCGAGCGGTCGGGAAAGGGGTGGCGAACCACCGGGCGCGCGGAAACCATGGGGCCGGAATTTTCCTGGCGGACTGCAGACAACGTTCACTATATACCATCCGTTTGTCATGAAAATGCACTTTTTTGCATGTTCGGTGGCAAGACCCCACCGCAGAGCCAAAAGTCGCCCTCCGCCCGGACTCCTGCACTGCAAATTAGGAGTGGCTTGCGCGGCCGGTGCCGTTCCAGGGAGCTCGAGAGGCGCGGAGTGGCCCGGGCGGGCCTTGGCGCCTAACCAGCTGCTGCGCGAAGCGCGACCGCCGCGGCCTGCAGCGTGGCCTCGATCTCGGCGTCGCCGTGGGCGGCGCCGAAGAAGGCGGCTTCGAACTGCGAGGGCGGCCACATCACGCCGCGCTCGAGCAGCGCCTGATGGAAGCGGGCGAAGGCGGCGCGGTCGCAGGCGCCGGCGTCGGCGAAGTTCTCCACCGGCTTTTCCGAGAAGAACACGGTCAGCATGCTGCCCACGCGCTGCACGCGCGCGGCGACGCCGGCTTGGGCGATCGCGGCTTCCAGGCCGGATTGCAGCCAGGCGCCGCGGCGCTCGAGTTCGGCGTGCAGCTCGGGGTGGGCGGCGATGGCCTCGAGCGTGGCCAGACCGGCGGCCATGGCGAGCGGGTTGCCGCTGAGCGTGCCCGCCTGGTAGACGGGGCCGAGCGGCGCCACCTGGCGCATGATTTCGGCGCGGCCGGCGTAGGCGGCGCAGGGCAGGCCGCCGCCGACGATCTTGCCCAGGGTGATCAGGTCGGGGGCGACGCCGAAGTGCGCGCCGGCGCCGGCGGCGGCGACGCGAAAGCCGGTCATGACCTCGTCGAAGATGAGCAGCGCGCCATGTTGGGTGGCGAGGTGGCGTAGCGCGGCGAGGAAGCCGGGGCGCGGCGGGACGCAGCCCATGTTGCCCGCCACCGGCTCGATGATGATGGCGGCGAAGGCGCCGGCGTGGGCGCGCAGCGCGCGTTCGACCGCGGCCGCGTCGTTGTAGGGCACGGTGTGGGTGTGGGTGACGGCTTCGGGCGGCACGCCGGCGGAGGCGGCAAGACCCTGGGTGGCGAGGCCGGAGCCGGCCTGGGCGAGGAAGACGTCAGCGTGGCCGTGGTAGCCGCCGGCGAATTGGATCACGCCCATGCGGTCGGTGGCGCCGCGCGCCAAGCGGATGGCGGCCATGGTGGCCTCGGTGCCGGAGTTGACGAAGCGCAGCATCTCCGCCGCCGGCACCATGCGGTGCACCGACTCCGCCAAGGCGAGCTCGAGCGGCGAGGAGGCGCCGAAACTGGTGCCGGCTTGGGCGGCGCGGGCCAGGGCGGCGAGCACGGGCGGATGGGCGTGGCCGAACAGCAGCGCGCCCCAGGAGCAGATGTAGTCGAGATAGCGGTTGCCGTCGGCGTCCACCAGCCACGCGCCTTCGCCGCGCGCGATCCAGCGCGGCTCGCCGCCGACGGCGCGGAAGGAGCGCACCGGCGAGTCCACACCGCCGGGCAGCAGCGCCTCGGCGGCGCGCTGCAGGGCGCGCGAGCGCTCGAGGTTCATGGGCGAACTCCGGGGTTCAAGACCGGCCTCCCGCGAGCGCGACCTCGCCCAGGGTGGGCAGCAATTGCCGCCACAGGCGCGGGCCGAGATCGGCGTAGCCCTGCGCGCCGGCGAACAGGTCGGCGAGCAAACGCCGGAAGCGGGCGCTGCGTTGGGCGAACTGCGTCATGCGCTCGAGCACGGCGGCGCCGAGGAAGCGGCCGTGATAGAAGCGGTGCGCGAGCGCGGCGCCGGCCTCGAGTTCGGAAACCAGCTCGCGCTGCACGCGGGCGTGATAGCCGTCCCAATCCTCCTGCGCCCACGCTTCGGCGAGCAGCGCGCCCGAGCGCAGCGCGTAGTAGAGGCCCTCGCCGGTGATCGGATCCACCAGGCCGGCGGCGTCGCCGGCGCGGGCCCAGGGATGGGGAGCGGCGCCGCCGAAGCGGGCGGCGCGCAGGCGGCCGCGCGTGGGCGCGGGCAGCAGGTGGGCGTAGAAGTCGCCGCCGCGCCAGGCCACGCCGGCCTGCTCAAGCCAGTGTTCCAGCCGCCGGCGCAGCGCGGCGGTGGGCTCGCCGCCGAGCGGCCCGCAGACGCCGACCGAGGCGTGGTCGCGGCGCGGGAAGCTCCAGAGATAGCCTGCGAGCCCGGGCAGGAAGCGGATCGCCATGCGCTGGCGCGGCCAGGGCAGGCGCTCGAGCGGCAGGTAGTAGCCGGCGGTCGCCATCCAGTCGCCGGCGGTGAGCGGCGGCGGCGCCGGCAGCGGCCAGGCGGCGCGGGCGCCGCCCGCCACCACCACGGCGCGGGCCTGGAGCGGCGCGCCGGCGCGGCGCTCGATGCGCCAGCCGCGCGCGCCGGGAATGAGCGCGCGCGCGCGCTCGGCGGCGATCTCGGCCCCGGCGGCGGCGGCGCGCTCCAGCAGCAAGGCGTTGAGGCGGCGGCGCGGAAAAATCGCCACCGGACGGTCGAGCGGCAGCAGCGCGCGCCGGCCGGCCGGACTCACCAGTTCGCACTCGCGCGCCGGGTTGGCTTCCGCCGGCAGGTGGGCGGCGAGCTCGGGAAAGTGGCGCAGCGCTTTGTCGGTGAGGCCGCCGCCGCAGGGTTTTTCCCACCCCGGCCGCGCTTCGAACACCACCGCCGGCAGACCCGCGGCCGCCAGGCCGTAAGCCGCCACCGCGCCCGCCGGGCCGCCGCCGATCACCGCGATGGGCAAATCGCCGTGCATGCCAGCCATTCTAGCGAAGCCCGGCGCCGGGTCCCGGGTCGTGGCGCAGCGTGCGCAGATAGAACCGGAGGTTGCGCTCCTGGCCGGCGAGGGTGCGGGCGAAGCGATGCCCGCCATGGCCGTTGCTGACGAAATAAAGATAAGGCGTGCGGGCGGGATGCAGGGCCGCGAGCAGGGAAGGCTGGCCGGGGTTGGCGATCGGTCCGGGCGGCAGGCCGGGATGGAGATAGGTGTTGTAGGGCGAGTGGAAGGCGAGGTCGGAGCGGTGGATGGCGCCGGTGTAGCGGTGCGCCAACAACGCGGCGTAGATCACGGTGGGGTCGCACTGCAACGGCAGTCCGAGGCGCAGCCGGTTGGTGAACACGCCGGCGATGAGCGGGCGCTCGGCGGCGACCGCGGTCTCCTTCTCGATCATGGAGGCGAGCGTCACCCAGGCGTGCACGCGGGGCGGGCCGACGCCGTCACGGCGTGCCTGCTCGCGGAAGCGGGCGGTCATCATGGCGACGATGCGCGCCACCGGCGTGCCGGGGGATATCGGATACGTGGCGGGAAACAAATAGCCTTCCAGCGACACCGCCTGAGGGTCGAGGTCGCGGATCGAGGCCGGGTCGGCGGTGGCGGCGAGGAAGGCGGCGGGGCGGGCGAGGCCGAGGTTGGCGAGTTCGCGGGCGATGTCGAAGCGGTTATAGCCTTCCGGCACGGTCACCGAAACCGTGTACACCTCGCCCCGCGTCAAAACGTCGAATACGCGGGACAGGGGCTCGCCTGCGGCGAAGCGGTAGGAGCCCGCCTTGAGGGTTTGCGCCGGATGCAACAGACACCACGTTTCGAAACCGGCGGCGCTGCTCACCACGCGCGCCGCAGCCAGGCGGCGGGCGATGCCCCAGCGGCCGGTGCCGGCCGGGATGGCGACGATGGCCGGCTGCGAGCGCGCGGGCGCGGACTGCCCGATCCACCACAGCGAGCCCGCCGCCAGCAGCACCGTCGCCGCCAGCGCCACGCCTATCCTGCCCGCGCGCTTGCCCGCCATCGCTCGATTCTAGCCTTGGCCCGGCGTGCGCAGAGCGGCGGGACGGGAGTTTTGGGGTAAACTGAAGCATCGTTTTTCAGCCAGTCGTTTTTTCCAAGCAGGCTTTTCCGGTCGGATGACGCGTCGCACAATTCCAGGAACTTTTGTCGGTGCGGGCCTGGCCGCCGCGGCGCTGTTGGCGCTGGGGCTGGCCGGCTGCAGCAGCTCGTCGAGTTCGACCATTGCCTCCACGCCCCCGGCGCCGCTGGTGACGGCCAACTTCCTGGTGCTGTCGTCGGCGGCGACCGGCCATCTCCCCAACGCCATCGCCAACTCGCCCTACTCCTACGGGTTCCAGACGAATCTGGGCGCGCCCGGGGTGAGCGCGCGGGCGCCGATCACCTTCCAGGCGGCCTCCACCATGCCGCCCGGCATGACGCTCAGCACCCAAGGCGTGCTGGCGGGCACCCCCACCCAGCCGGGCGAGTACAGCATCGCGGTGCAGGCGGTGGACAGCTCGCCCCAGCCGCAGACCGCCAATTTCACCTATCTGCTCGACGTGCGCCGTCCGGGCGTCGCGTTGACCGCGGTGGCGCACAGCGACCTGGGCGGCGGCGGCCAGAACGCCGATGTGACGGAA
>JAKAOE010000172.1 GCA_021823305.1 Acidobacteriota bacterium | reverse complement strand
CCGGCCGTTTCTCGGCATCTGCGCCGGCCTGCAGGCGCTCTATGCCGCCAGCGAAGAAGCGCCGGGCGTGGCTGGATTGGGCCATTGGCCGGGCGTGATCCGCCGCTTTCCGCCGGGCGGCAAAATTCCGCACGTCGGCTGGGCGGAGGTGACGCCCTGCCGCCCCTCCCGCCTGCTGGCGGGCTGCGGCGCGGCGCCCAGCTTTTACTTCACGCACGCGTATTGCGCGCCACCGGACGGGTTCACCACCGCCGTCGCGCATTATCCGGCGGCGTTCGCCGCCGTGGCGGAGGAGGGCGCGGTCTTCGCCACCCAGTTTCATCCGGAAAAATCGGGCGACGCCGGCCACCGGCTGCTGGAAAACTTCTTGCGCCTGCCACCCGTGCCGGCGTCCGTCACCGCGACCGCGGCGGCGCCGCGGCGTGCGCCGTTTCGCCGCATCATCCCCTGCCTCGACGTCAACGCCGGGCGCGTGGTGAAGGGCGTGCGGTTCGCCGGGCTGCGCGACAGCGGCGACCCGGCGGAGCTGGCCGCCGCCTACGACCAGGCGGGCGCGGACGAGTTAGCGCTGCTCGACGTCTCGGCCAGCCTGGAGCGCCGCGGCACGTTGCTCGCCACGGTTGAGGCGGTGGCGCGCGGCCTGCGCGTTCCCTTCCTGGTGGGCGGCGGCGTCGGCTCGGCGGCCGGCGGCGAGCGCCTGTTGCGCGCCGGGGCGGACAAGGTCGCGGTCAACTCCGCCGCCGCGGCCCGGCCCGAACTGATTGCGGAACTGGCCGCCGCGTTCGGCTCGCAGGCGGTGGTGGCGGCGATTGACGCCCGGCGCGAAGGGGCGGGCTGGCAGGTGTACACCCACGGCGGGCAGCGCCGCACCGGCCGCGAGGCCGTCGCCTGGGCGCGCGAGGCCGCAGCGCACGGCGCGGGCGAGATTCTGCTCACCAGCATGGACCGCGACGGCACCCGGGCCGGCTTCGATCGCGCGCTCACCGCCGCCGTCGCCGGGGCGGTGTCGATTCCGGTCATCGCCTCCGGCGGCGGCGGGACGGTTGCGGATTTCGCCGCGGTGCTCGAGCCCGGCGGCGCGGATGCCGCCCTTGCCGCCTCCATCTTTCACGACGGCGACACCACACCGCAGGCGCTCAAGCAGGCGCTGGCGCACGCCGGCATCGCGGTCCGCACCCAGCCATGATCATCCCCTCGATTGATCTCCAGAACGGCCGCGTCGTGCAACTCGTCCAGGGCGAGCGCCTGGCGCTGGAGCGCGACCTGGACGCCATGCTCGCGGCTTTCGCCGGGTTCCCCTGCCTGCAGGTGATCGACCTCGACGCCGCAAAGGGCGACGGCGGCAACGATGCCCTGGTGCGGCGCTGCTGCGAAGCCGGCTTCGAGGTGCGGGTCGGCGGCGGGATCCGCAGCCGCGCGCGCGCCGAGCAAGCGCTCGCCTGGGGCGCGGCGCAGGTCATCGCCGGCAGCGCGGCTTTCACCGGCGGCGACCTCAACCGCGCGTTTCTCGAATCGCTCGCGCCGCTCGGCGCCGGGCGCGTGATCCTCGCCGTGGACGCCCGCCAAGGCCAGGTCGCGAGCCAGGGCTGGCTCCGCATGCTGCCGCTCACGCCGATGGAGGCCATTCGCCAGGCCGCAGCCCACTGCGGCGGGTTTCTTTACACCCACGTCGACGCCGAGGGCCTGCAGCAGGGCACTTCGCTCGCCGCCGCCGCCGCGCTGCGCGCCGCCACTTCCCTTCCCCTCGCCATCGCCGGCGGCATCGCCTCGCTGGCCGAAATCGAGGCGCTCGATGCCCTGCGCTGCGACGCCGTGCTGGGCATGGCGCTTTACACCGGCAAGCTCGACCTGGAGGCGCTGCGCGCCCGCGCCACCGGTGGCGCCGGGCGAGTGCAGCGATCTCCGACGTAAGGCCCTGCCTCCCGCCTCAGGTCAGCCGAAGCAGACGGACGCCTATCATGGAAGGCAGCATGAAGGCCGCCCCGGCATGGATGCGGGCGTATTCGCCGTCGCTGGACGGGCTGCGCGGCATTGCCATCGCGCTGGTCCTGATGGACCACATGGCGCCGCGGTTGGCCGGCCTCGGTCTGGGCGGACTGGCGCTGTGGGGATGGTGCGGCGTGGACCTGTTTTTCGTGCTCTCGGGGTTTTTGATCACGGGCATCATCCTGGACGGGCGCGGCGAGCCCGGGTTTTTCCGCAGTTTCTATGCGCGCCGCGGCTTGCGCATCTGGCCCTTGTACGCGCTGGTGGTGCCGGTGAACTACTGGCTGTGCGGGCGCGCCAACACGTGGGTCGGGGGCGGCGTGTTCTGGCTGTACTTTCTGTTTCTTGTGCAGAACCTGAGACCCGGCTTGTCCGGAACGCTGTATCCATCCTGGAGTTTGGCGATTGAAGAGCAGTTTTACCTCGCCTGGGCGCCGGCGGCGCGGTATCTGCCAGCGTCGGCAATCGCCGCGGTCCTTGCGGTCATTCTGGCGGTTGAGCCGTGGGTGCGCGGGCATTGGGCGCTGAACCCGGTGAACACGCTCTATCACCTGGACGGTCTCGCAGTTGGCGCCCTGATCGCGCTGGGACTGCGGACGCTGCGCTGGCCGCGCACCACGTGGGCGCGGGTGGCTTGGGCGGCGGTGGGCGCCGGAGCGCTCGGCCTGGCGTGGGCGGCGCGGGGGCACGGAGCGTGGCTGAACAGTTTTCTTGCGCTCGGCTTCGGCGGCTGCGTGCTGCTGGCGCTCGAAGGCGAAGGACGAGCCTCGCTGTGGGTGCGCGGGCTGCGCCTGCCGGCGCTGCGCTTTCTGGGACGCATCAGCTACGGGCTGTACTTGACCCAGGTGATCGTATTCGCTCTTCTGGGCGGCGTGGACGAGCGTCTCGACCGGGCGCATGCAGGCGCGGCGGGCGATCTGGTGATTATCGCCATGCGTACGGTGGCGGCGATCGCGGTGGCGGCCGCGCTCTGGTACGGGTTCGAGCGGCCGATCCTCAGGCTGAAGCGGTTCTTCCCCCGGCAAGCGGAAGCCCAAGCGCCGCAGCCAGCCGCCACGGCGGCAAATTAGGGCCAGCTTGGTCTGGCGGAGAGATGGGGATTCGATGACGCTGGGCACGGATGTCTTTGAAAAGATTGGAGATGTGGGACAACTCCTTTCCTTCCCTCATTAAAGCGGCGTCGCTTAAGTCTCTATAGTCTTCCTGGTGCTCTCCAGTACTCTCCAGAAACAGACACCAAACCGACACCAAAAGCGATTCCGATGGTCGCCCAGGACGAGGGGCTCAGCTCGCCTTGCGCGAAAGCGGCAGTTCCAGCTCCACCCGGTCGAACAGGATGCGCGGCGCAATCCGCCCACGCTCGCCCCGCTCGAGCTGGACCAGGCCGTAGCTTTCCATCGTCCGTAGCGTGCGCGACAAATTCGATTTGGCTTTTCCGGTCATCTGGGCCAGCTCGTCGAGGGATTGAGGCGCCCTTTCGGCAATGACACGCAGTAGTTTGCGGTTTCCGGCTGACAGTACCTTGGCGAAGGATTCGGTCGAGGTGAACCAGACTTTGGGTTCATCGGCGGATACGCGGCACTGCCCGCGCGCCACGGCCAGGGTGCGCGCCTTCATCTCCTCATAGCTCGCGATACCAACCTTCAGTGTGCTCATGGGGTCACTCCTCTCTCCCGCAAAACGGAATCCACAGCCGTCCAGAAATCCTCCAGCAAAGTCGCCGCGTCCCGATATTCGTAGGCCTTGACCGTTCCCAGGCGGTGCCTGTGATCGTGCGCCTGTCGGCCCTTTCGCCGCCCAACCGCATGGGCGTTGTCAAAACCGACCAGCCGTTTGCCGTCCGGGCCGTGCAACGTCAGCAAATAGTCAATACCGTGCGGCTTCTCCGGCGATGCCGGCACGCGCGTCACCACGAAGCGGACGTAATGCCGTCCGGCTGGGTCCACCACCAGGACCTGTCCGTCGAGGTCGAGCAGCGTTGCCAGGATCGGGTCACGTGGCGCCTGCACTGTTCAAGGTTATCACATTGAAGCAACCGAGAGGCTCGACGCGCCAACGCAATCGCGGTACGGCGAGTCGGGGTCGGCTGCCGCACCGTAACGTTCAAATTGCCGCGCGAGCGCGCGGGGGGCAATCGATAACCCATACAGGGCCATGCGTGCGCGCGCCTGATTGCACATTTCTTGAGGGCGCACAAATTGTTCGGGAAGCGGTTCCTATGAGCCCAGTCTCGGCGTGTGGCCGTTGTCCCAAGCGTTGCGTCGACGGTGCGTTCGCTGGCGGCGCCGAACCAGAGGGAGCCTACCGCGGCCAGCAACGGCACGATCAGGAAGAAAGCGATGTAGGAGCTCACTGCGTAAAACACCACACGTCTGCGGCAACAAGGAACGCGAAGTCAGCGGCGGCCTTTGCTCCCGGCACGGTGCTCGCGGCGGCGCCTGCGGCGGCCGTTTCCGCCGCAGCCTGGGCCGCCGCCTCCTCCGCCTCCGGCCCTATCGTGGTCAGCTCCTGGCCCGCGCCGGTGACGTAGCGGTACACCCCGGCCACCGCCTTCCTCTGGACCGCATCCGCAACCCCTCCCCGCAGGGTCGCGCCCCTCGCGAACGGCGCGCCGCCCAACGCGACATCGCCCGCCAGCGTCGCCCCGCTCGATGCAGGCACCGTATTTGCCGCCGCGCTCATCGCTTCAGGATAAGCGCCAGGATGGTGCCCAGGATCGAGGCGATCGCCCACGCGGCGTAGAGGTACACCATCGCCTTGCGAACGGGGTTGAGCGGGCGCGGCGTCGGCGGGCGCCGCTCCGGCGGGAGCTGCAAGCGCGCGGTCTCCTCTTCCAGCCGCCGCGTCTTCTCCCGCACCCAGTCGGCGTGGTAGCGCCGGTAAAAGAACCACACCAGCCCCGTCAGGATGGCGGCATAGAGCGGCGTAGCAACAAGGGGGTGGCGCTGCCAAAAGTGATAATGGGCATAGTCGGCAACGCCCCATACAATGCAATAGAAGGACGCGAGGCTGGCCAAGAAATTATTGGGAAAGCGATTGCGGTGCACCCAATCGCGCTGGGTTGGCTTGGTCCCGAGCGTGGCGTAGACCGAGCGTTCCCCGGAATAGCTATAACCCACAAGTGCAGCTGCGAAGACCGGCGGTATGAATAGAACGAGGGCCAGCTGGAACGTCACTTAATGAACCCGCACCAGACTAGTGTCC
>JAKAOE010000171.1 GCA_021823305.1 Acidobacteriota bacterium | reverse complement strand
TCTGGCCTGCTCGCCGCCGGCGCCGCCATGGCGCGCTTCCAGCCGCGCTGGGCGCTGGGCGTGTGCGCCGCCTGCTTCCTCTCGCTGGTCGCCGCCGCCCAGGTCTTCGCCAGCTACCAGTCCGACGGCATGCTGATGGCCGCCGGCCTGATCGCGCTTTTCCTCAACGACCGCGCCCCCTCCTGGTGGAGCGTCTTCAGCTTCCGCTGGCTCTGGTTCAGCATCTACTTCGGCTCCGGCATCGCCAAGATCCTGAGCGGCGACCCCACCTGGCGCCACCTCACCGCCCTCGACCAGTATTACCAGAACCTGCCGCTGCCCAACCTGCTCGGCTGGTACGCCCAGAACTACCTTCCGCACGCCGCCGAAGCCGCGATCGCGGGCTCGATCCTGGTGCTTGAGCTGTTCGTCTGCTGGCTCTGTTTCTTCCCCCGCCGCTGGCGCATCGCCTGCTTCTGGATCACCACGCCCTTCCAACTCGCCATCATCCTCACCGCCAACTACGGCTTCCTCAACTGGCTCGTCCTCGGCCTCGGGTTGGCGCTGCTCGACGACCGCCATCTCGCCTGGATTGCCGGCCGCCTGCGCCTGCCTTGGCTCCGGGACGAGTCTCCCGCCCCCGCCGCGGGCGGCTGGCGCACCGCCGCCGCCTCGCTCGCGCTCGCCACCTGGGTGCTGATCACCGGCGCCAACCTCGCCCAGCGCCTCTGGCCGCCCTTCCCCGCCCCGGAAGCGGTCACCGACGTGCTCGCCCCATTCCGCATCGTGGACCCCTTCGGCCTGTTCGCGGTGATGACCCCGCATCGCTACGAAGTCGAGTTTCAGGGCTCCAGCGACGGCACCCACTGGCTGCCCTACCGCTTCAAGTACAAGCCCCAGAATCCCGATCGCGCTCCCATCGGCGACCTGATTCCCTTCGCCCCCTATCAGCCGCGCTTCGACTGGAACCTCTGGTTCGCCTCGCTCGCCCCCTGGCAGCAGAACGAATGGGTCGAGCAGCTCGAGCTGCGCCTGCTCGACAACACGCCCGCCGTCACCCGCCTGTTCGCCGCCAACCCCTTCGCCGCCCATCCCCCGCGCGCCGTCCGCGCCGTCCTCTGGCAGTACTGGTTCACCACCCCGGCCGAAAAGCGCGCCACCGGCGCCTGGTGGCGCCGCCAAAACCTCGGCCTCTTCGCCCCCGAACTCGCCCTCACCCCCGCCGGCGCCGGAGTGGTGCGGATTCCCGAAGGATAGCCCGGGTTCCGGCGGAGCACGGACTTCGTGCAATACTGATTTCGTGCACCGCAACATCACGATCAAGGTTCCCGAGGAGGTCGCGCGCTGGGCGCGGCGCAAAGCCGCGGACGAGGACACTTCGCTCTCGCGCATGGTGGGCGGGTTGCTCGAGCGGGAGATGAAACGCAACCAGGACTACTGGAAGGCCTACCGCCGCTGGGCGAAGTTGGGAGCCGTCCCCGGCGCCGACGCCTCGCGCCGGGCCCGGCGCGAGGAGGTCTATGGCGCCCGCCGCTGAGCGCGTGTTCGTGGATTCGAACGTGCTGCTCTATGCGCTCGACAGCGCCAACCCGCGTAAACGTGCGTCAGCCGCCGCCTGGCTGGACCTGCTCTGGCGCGAGGGCACGGGCGAGCTGAGCTGGCAGGTGCTCAACGAGTTCTACTTCAACGCGGTCCGCAAACTCAATGTGCCGGCGCCGCTGGCGCGCGAACGCGTACGCCTGTTCGCCGTATGGCGGCCGCGCGAAATCAGCCTGGAGACGGTGGAGCGGGCTTGGCGATGGATGGATCAGGCGAAGCTTTCCTATTGGGACGCGCTGATCGTGGCCACCGCCGAAGGCTGCGGCGCGAGCGTATTGCTCACGGAAGACCTGCAGGACGGCCAGCGCTTAGGAAACTGCCGCGTGCGCAGCCCGTTTACGGCGTTACCCGGCGCGTCCTTGTCGCCCTGAGCGGATCCGCGGGACGCCGGGCGACGCCTACCCGCCGGCCGCGCCGCCGCCAGCGGCTTCGCCGCGCGCCTCGCCGCCTTCGAGCAGCGGCCGGTTCTCCACCGGTTTGAGCTCCGCTGTTTCCTCCCAGCCGGCGTGCAACTGTTCCAGCTTGGCCGCTTGCGGCGCCAGGCGGCTGCGGTGCGAGGCGACGGCGGCGTTGAAGGCCTTGCCGGCCTCGTCCACCGCCTTGCCGATCTTCTGCACGTGCGCGAAAAACGTCTGCACCCGGTTGCCGAACTCCTTCACCTCGCGCAGCAGCGCCGCCATCTGCTCGCCCGCCTTGTGCTGCTGCCAACCGTGCGCGACCACCAGGATCATGGGAAACAGCGTGCTGGGCGAGGCCAGCAGCACCTTGGGACTCATGTCCTGGCCGTACTGGAAGAGCTCGGCGTCGGCGTCAAGCGCCGCCCGGAACGCGCCCTCGCTGGGCACGAACATCACCACGAACGGCAGGCTGTGCTCCAGGTTGCGGCTGTACTCCTTGCCCGCCAGCTCGCGCGCCCGCGCGCGCAGCACCTTGGCGAAGTCGGCGAAGTGGCGCTGCCGCGTCGGCTCGTCGGCCGCGTCCACGCCGGCGCGAAACTCCGCCAGGCTGGCTTTCGCGTCGATCACCACCTCGGCCCCGTCCGGCGGCACGTAGACCACCGCGTCCGGCCGCAAGCTGTCCGTGGTCACCTGCATGCGAAAGTCGCGGCCCTCGTTCAGGCCGCACTGTTCCAGGATGTTTTGAATGGCGCGCTCGCCCCAGGCGCCACGCACGCCGCCGCTGTTGGCCAGCACCTGGCGCAGCCCGCGCGCCTCCTGCCCCATCGCCGCGCCCGCCGACGCCACCGCCGCCACTTGCTGTTGCAGCGTCGCCTGCGCCGCCGCTCGCTCCTGCTCCACCTTGGCCAGATGCCCTTGCAGCTCCGCCACCCGAACCGCCATCTCCTGCAGCCGCGCCTCCAGCGTCGCCTGCAGCCCGGCCTGCGCCACCTGCACTTGGCTCACGGTGTCCGCGCCCAGCAGCTTCAGATCGCTCGCGGCGGCGCGCTCGAGCTGCTCCGCCTTGGGCGCCAGCACCGCCTCCGCCACCCGCGGCAGGCTCGCCTCCAGCGCCGCGTGCAGCTCGTTCTGCGCCCGCCGCCGCAGCAGCCACACGCACACCCCACCTGCCAGCGCCCCCAACAGGAAGAAAAAGCCGTCGGCGATCATACCGCCGCCGGCGCCGCCGCGGGCGCGCCCGCCGCCACCCGCCGGTAGCGCGGCGCGAAGCCCAGCGCCCGCGCCCGCGCCAGCAGCGCGTCGAAATCCAGGTTGATGGTCGCGCCCGCGCTCTGCGTGACTTCGTCCTCGATCGGCAGGTCGAAGTCGTCCGCGCCCCAGCGCAGCCCCTCCAGCGCCGCCGCGTTTTGCGTCAGCACCGAGGTGCGGATGCGGGGGATGTTATCCAGGTAGATCCGGCTCAGCGCCAGGTGCCGCAGGTACTCGCCCGAGCCGATCTCGGCGCCGCCCCAGGTGGTGCCGTAGGGCTTGTAGGTCCAGCACAGGAAGCTCGCCAGCCCGCCGGTCTCGTCCTGGAAGGCGCGGGTGCGCTCCAGGTGCTCGATGCGCTCCTCGATCGTCTCGTCGAAGCCGATCACCATGGTCGCGGTGGTCTTCATCCCCGCCGCCAGCACCGCCCGCTGCGCCTCCAAATACGCCGCCACCGAGTACTTGAACTTGCTGTGCCGCAGCCGGAACGCCTCGGTCAGGATCTCCGCCCCGCCGCCGGTGACCCAGCGCACCCCCGCCGCCCGCAGCCGCTCCGCCGCCTGCGCCGGCGTCAGCCTGGCGTGCTCGGCGAGATAGAGAAACTCGGCGATGGTGAGCGCGTAAAACTCCAGCCGCTCGCCGTAGCGCGCGCGGATCGAAGCGAACAGCTCGCAATAGTAATCGAGCGGCAGATGCGGGTTGAAGCCGCCGTTGAACCCCGCCAAGTCGCCGCCCAGCGCCAGCAGCTCGTCAATCTTGGCGAACACCTGCTCGCGGCTCAGCACGTAGCCGCCCGCCTGCCCCGGCAGCCGGTAGAAGGCGCAGTAGTCGCACTGCGCCACGCAGACGTTGGTGTAGTTGATGATGCGCATGATCAGGTAGGTGCACGCATCGTGCGCGTGGTGGCGCGCCCGCGCCCGTTGCGCCAGCCGCCGCAGCTCCGCATCCGGCGCCTCGCGCCACAGCCGCGCCGCCTGCTCCGGCGTCACCCGCCCGCCCGCGGCGATCGCCGCCGCCACGCTTTCCACCAACTCGCGCATGGCTTTAGGCTAGCATTGCACCGTGCCCGAGCCAACGCCGCGCCCGCGCGTCCAGCTGGTATATTTCGAGGCCGGCGGCGGCCACGCCGCCGCCGCCCGCGCCCTCGCCGCCGCCCTGGCGGAGCGCGCCCCGGAACTCGACGTCACCCTGCTCAACCTGCAGGAACTGCTCGACCCGCTCGACTTCATTCGCCGCTTTAGCGGCATCCGCTTGCAGGACGTCTACAACCGCCTGCTGGCGCGCGAGTGGACCTGGGGATTCTCCTTCCTCGTCCGTCTCCTGCGCCTTTCCATCGCGCTCCGCCGCCCGGCGATCGAGCGCCGCCTGCGCGAGCATTGGAACGCCACGCAACCCGCGCTGGCCGTCTCCCTCATCCCGCACTTCAATCCCGCCCTGCTGCGCTCGCTGCGCGCCGCCTGCCCTCACGCGCGCCTCGCGGTCGTCATCACCGACCTCGCCGACACCCCGCCCGGCTTCTGGCTCAGCGCCGTCGCCGATCATGTCTTCTGCGGCACCGCCGAGGCCGTCCGCCAGGCCCACGCCGCCGGCTATCCGCCCCCCGCCGTCACCGCCACCAGCGGCATGGTGCTGCGCCCCGCCTTTTACGCCCCGCCGCCGCCCGGCGACCCCGCCGCCCGCCTCGCCCAGCGCGGCCGCCTCGGCCTCGATCCCGACGCCCCCACCGCGCTCGTCCTGCTCGGCGGCGCCGGCTCGCGCCATCTCCTCACCATCGCCCGCCGCCTCGACCGCCTGCCCGGGCCGCTGCAGTTGATCCTGCTCTGCGGCCGCGACCGCGCGGCCGCCGCCCGCCTGCGCGCCCTCCGCCATCGCCATCCCTGGTGGATCGAGGAGTTCACCGACCAGGTCCCCGACTTCATGCGCGCCGCCGATTTCTTCGTCGGCAAGCCCGGCCCGGGCGCGATCAGCGAAGCCGTCGCGATGCA
>JAKAOE010000170.1 GCA_021823305.1 Acidobacteriota bacterium | reverse complement strand
CTGTCGAACCAGAGGGCGATGTGGGTGTCGAGCAGGAGGGTCGGGTTTGGGCTCACAGGGGCGCACCGGTCTCGGCGTCCAGCGGGTCGGTGAGGACGGGCGCGGTGAGATCCACGCCGGCGAGCTCGTGCATGGAGCCGGGATGGGCGCCGAACAGCGAGGCGCTGCGCGAGCTCTGGTCGAGCAGGCGCTGGAGCGCGAGCTTGATGGCGGCGGTCTTGTTGCCGGCGGTGAAGCGCTTGGCGGCCTGCTCGATGAGCTGGACCACCTCGGGGGAGTTGACGGTGACGACGGATGGCATAATGATCTCTTTACTGTATGCAGTATAGGGGGTGTTGTCACAGAAGTCAAAAGGGGCGGGTGGTATTCTGGGCTTTCAGTTTCAACGCGGTGGAGGAGAGAAAAAGATGCCCAAATTCGTGTACTCGTTCGGGGAAGGGAAGGCGGAAGGCAACGGCGGGATGAAGGACGAGCTGGGCGGCAAAGGCGCCGGCCTGGCGGAGATGACCAACGCCGGGCTGCCGGTGCCGCCGGGGTTCACGATCTCGACCCAGACGTGCCGCGAGTACTACAAGGCGGGCAACCGCGTGCCGGCGGAAGTGGAAGCACAAATGGCCGAGGCGCTGAACCGGCTGCAGCGCGACCTGGGGCAGAAGCTGGGCGACAAGGCGAATCCGCTGCTGGTGAGCGTGCGCAGCGGGGCGAAGTTCTCGATGCCGGGGATGATGGACACCATCCTGAATCTGGGACTGAACGACGCGACCGTGGAGGGGTTGGCGAAGCGGGCGAACAACCGGCGGTTCGCGTACGACTCCTACCGGCGGCTGATCCAGATGTTCGGCAGCGTGGTGCTGGAGATTCCGAAAGCGGAGTTCGAGAAGGTTTTCGACGGCCAGAAGAAGAAGCGGCGGGTGAAGCTGGACACGGAGTTGAGCGCGGAGGACCTGCAGGCGGTGATCGCGGGCTACCAGCAGGTGGTGAAGAAGGCGGCGGGGCGGGCGTTTCCGCAGGACACGATGGAGCAGTTGGCGATGGCGCGGGACGCGGTGTTCCGCTCGTGGTTCAACGACCGGGCGAAGCATTACCGGCGGATGAACAACATCTCCGACGATCTGGGCACGGCGGTGAACGTGCAGGCAATGGTGTTCGGGAACCTGGGCGAGACCAGCGGCACGGGCGTGGGGTTCACGCGCAATCCGGCGACGGGCGAGAAGGAGTTTTACGGCGAATTCCTGATGAACGCGCAGGGCGAGGACGTGGTGGCGGGGATCCGGACGCCGGTGCCGATCCGGGAGCTGCAGCGGCTGATGCCGGACGTGTACCAGCAGTTGCGCGACATCACGACGCGCTTGGAGCAGCACTACCGCGACACGCAGGACTTCGAGTTCACCATTCAGGACGGGCGGCTGTACATGCTGCAGACCCGCAACGGCAAGCGCACCGGGCGGGCGGCGCTGAAGATCGCGACCGACATGGTGAGCGAAGGGCTGATCCGCAAGGAGGAAGCGCTGTTCCGGGTGGATGCGAACCAGCTCTACGAGCTGCTGTTCCCGCGCTTCGACCCGAAGCAACTGGGCGAGCACAAGGTGCTGGCGACCGGGCTGCCGGCCTCGCCGGGAGCAGCGGTGGGGCAGATCGTGTTCACGGCGGAGGCGGCGGTGGAGTGGACGCGGGCGGGCAAGGGGCCGGTGGTGCTGGTGCGGGCGGAGACGACGCCGGAAGACATCCACGGGATGGAAGTGGCGGCGGGGATTCTGACCTCGCGCGGCGGCATGACCAGCCATGCGGCGGTGGTGACGCGCGGCATGGGCAAATGCTGCGTCGCCGGGGCGAGCAGCATCGCGGTGGACGAGCACACGCGCGAGATGCGGGCGGGCGGGCAGAAGTTCAGCGAAGGCGCGTGGATTTCGCTGGACGGGTCGAGCGGAAACGTCTACGCGGGCAAGGTGCCGACGATTCCCGGCGACCCGAACGATCCGCTGCTGAAGGCGTTCATGGGCTGGGCGGAGCCGCACCGCAAGCTGGGGGTGCGGGCCAACGCGGACGTGCCGCGCGACGCGAAGGCGGCGCGGTCGTTCGGGGCGGAGGGCATCGGGCTGTGCCGGACGGAGCACATGTTCTTCGGCGAGGGCAAGATCCAGCACATGCGGGCGATGATCCTGGCGGAGGACGAGAAGGAGCGGCGGGCGGCGCTGAAGAAGCTGCTGCCGCTGCAGCGCAAGGATTTCGCGGGGATTTTCGAGGCGATGGAAGGGTATCCGGTGACCATCCGGACGCTCGATCCGCCGCTGCACGAGTTCCTGCCGGCGCGGGAGGAGATCATGGTGGATCTCGAGCGGCTGAAGCTGGCGGGCGGGGCGGCGAAGCGGAAGGTGCGCGCCGAGGTCAAGGAAAAGTACAAGGATTACGCCGTGACCGACGCCGCCGGGCTGACGAAGTTGCTGGCACGGGTGCAGGAGCTGCACGAGGTCAACCCGATGCTGGGGCTGCGCGGCTGCCGGCTGGGGATTCTCTATCCCGAGATCACCGAGATGCAGGCGCGAGCGATTTTCGAAGCCGCGGCGCAGGTAGCGAAGAAGGGGAAGACGGTGAAGCCGGAGATCATGATTCCGCTGGTGGCGACGCCGAAGGAGCTGGCGATGCAGGCGGCGATCGTGCGGCGGGTGGCGGACGAGGTCATGGCGGCGGCGAAGGTGAAGCTGCCCTATTTGGTGGGCACCATGATCGAACTGCCGCGGGCGGCGCTGGTGGCGGGCGAGATCGCGCAGGAGGCGCAGTTCTTCAGCTTCGGCACCAACGACCTGACACAGACCACGTACGGGTTCTCGCGCGACGACATCGGGAAAATCCTGCCGTTCTACATCGCGCAGGGCGTGCTGAAGCAGGACCCGTTCGCCAGCCTAGACCAGGGCGGGGTGGGGCAACTGGTGCAGATGGCGACGGTGAACGGGCGCAAGACGCGCAGCGATCTAAAGGTGGGCATTTGCGGCGAACACGGCGGCGATCCGGCCTCGGTCGGGTTTTTCCACCGCACCGGGCTGAACTACGTGTCGTGCTCGCCCTACCGCGTGCTGACGGCGCGGCTGGCGGCGGCGCAGGCGGGCGCGAGCGAGGCGGGGGCGGGGGAAGCCGCGCGGACAGCGTAGCTCAGGTGGGGACGCGCAACAGCAGGTAGAGGCTGGCGCCGAAGAAGAGGACGTCGGGGGTCCAGGCGGCGACGAGGGCGGGGAGCTGGTCGAGGTTGCCGAGGGCCTGGAGCAGGCTGGCGGTGCTCCAGTAGACGATGGCGACCAGGACGCCGACGGCGATACCGGCGACGGTGCCGCGGCGGCCGACGGAGAGGGCGAAGGGAAACGCCAGCAGCGCCATGACCACGGTGATCAGCGGGTAGGCGATCTTCTTGGCGAGGGTGATGCTCAAACGGCTGGCGTCGTAGCCGCTGCGGCGCAGGGACTCGATGTAGCCGCGCAGTTGCGCGTAGCTCATCTGGCTGCCCTGGCGGGCGTCGGTGGCGAAGTAGCTGGGCGGCTCGGGCAGGCCGGAAAAGGTCGAAACCAGGAAGGGCTGATAGGAGACCGAGGCGCCGCCGGAGAAGCCGCGGACCCAACCGTTGGTGAAGACCCAGCCGGGGACGGTGGAGTCCCAGCGGGCGCGGCGGGCGAAGATCTGGCGGGTGAGGGTGAACGAGGCGGGGTTGTAGCTGAAAACGGAGATGTTGGCGAACTCCTGGCGGCCGGGATCGAAAAAGGTGAAGTAGTAGATGTCGTTGTCGCGGCCGAAGATCCACTTGTGCTCGGGATCGTGATAGGTCTGGGGGGGCTGGCCCTTGATCTCGGCATGGAGTTGATCCTGGCGCTGATTGAAGACGGGGAGCAGGGTGGCGTCGAGGACGAACTGCACGCCGCAGAGCGCGACGGCGACGGTGATGACCGGCACCAGCAGGCGGTAGACGCTGACGCCGCAGGCCTTGAGGGCGGTGATCTCGTTGGACTTGGACATCAGGCCGAAGGTGAGGAGGACGCCCACGAGGATGCCGACGGGGATGGTCATGTAGAGCATCTGCGGGCTGAAGTAGAGCAGATACTGGACCACGGTGCCGACGCCGATGTGGTGCTGGAGGATGCTGCCGATGAGCTCGAAGACGGTGAAGACCAGAATCAGCACCAGGAAGGCGGACAGCAGCAGGCTGGTGTAGCCGAGGAATTCGCGGATGACGTAGCCCTCGAGCAGCGAGGGGGTCCAGACGCGGCGCGCGCCGGGGGATTCGGCGGCGGGGGCGGCGCGGCGGCTGATGGCGGCACGGATCCAGGCGACCGGGTCGGCGCCCTCGATGGGGCGGTGGGGGACGCGATCGAGGCGGGAGAGCGCCCAGGCGCCGCAGGCGAGAAAGATGAGATTGGCGCCCCAGGCGCCCCAGAAGGGCGGAATCTTGCCCTGCTTGGCCAGGCCCAGGCCGAGGATGAAGAGCAGGTAGTAGGCGACCACCAGCATCAGCGTGAGCACGAAGCCGCCGGCCTTGCCGCCGCGGCCGCCACGCAGGCCGAGGGCGATGCCAAGCAGCGCCAGGGCGAGCGAGGCGAAGGCGAGGGCGAAGCGGCGGTAGAACTCAACGCGGGCGGCGCGCCAGTCGGGGGCGAAGCGGGCGCGTCGCCAGAGGGCGCCGAGGGGTTCGGCGGTGAGCGAGGGCGTGCCGGTGGGCAGCGCCGGCAGCAGGAAGGGGATATCAATCGAGTGGAAGGAGCTGACCAGGCTGGTGCCGGGGTGATGGGCATCGGTGGAGTACTGCGCGCCTTCGGTGAGATGCAACTGCACGCGGCGCGGGCCCTGGCGGAGGAGGGTGCCGGAGGCGGCGAGGGTGAGCTGGGGCGCGCCGGCGGCGCGGACGTCGGCGACCAGAACGTGCTGCCAGAGGCGGCCGCCGGCGGTGGTGGAACCGACGTAGACGATCCAACTGGGATTGCCGGCGGGCTGGAAGAAGACGCGCGGCTGCACCGAAGCGGCGGCTTCGGCGGTGGCGAGGCGGGCGGTGAGCGCGCTCAGGCGGCGGCTGGCGAGGGGGGCAAGCCAGAGGGTGAAGACGAGGGAGACCGTCAGGGCGAGGGCGCTGAGCTCGAGCAGCGGACGCATGACGCGGCGGGCGCCGACGCCGCAGGCGGCGAGGGCGGTGAGCTCGCGATCCACGCCCAGGCGGCCGAGGCCGATCAGGATGCCGACAGATCGGAA
>JAKAOE010000169.1 GCA_021823305.1 Acidobacteriota bacterium | reverse complement strand
CGCACGTCGATATCCTCGAGAATGGAATTGCGGCCAGCGAGCTCCGGAGGCTGACTACCCGCGCCGGGAGCGTATGGATTTCGGACTGGATCCATTTATACAAAGATTAGCATATTTATCGCTAGAGCATAATTCTTGTATAAATTATCGAAATGGGCTCCGCCGTCCTAGAAGATCTTCTGCCCTAGTGCGCTGAGGATGAGCTCGACGGCGAGTTCGGCGGTGCGGTTGCGTTCGTCGAGCACGGAGTTGACCTCGACCGCTTCGAACGAGAGCAGGTTGCCGCTGTCGGCGATGAGGCCGAGCGCGAGGTGGGCCTCGCGATAGGTGGCGCCGCCGCGCACCGGGGTGCCGACGCCGGGCGCGTGGGTGGCGTCGATGAAGTCGAGGTCGAGCGAGACGCAGATGCCCTCGGTGCCGTTGCTGGCGAGGGCGATCGCCTCCTCCACCACCGAGCGCATGCCGCGCTCGTCGATGTCGCGCATGGTGAAGACCTTGACCCTAGCCTCGCGCAGCAGGCGCTTCTCCTCGCGGTCGAGCGCGTGCACGCCCACCAGCACGGTGTTGGCGGCGGCCACCTTGGGGCTGAAGCCGCCGATCTCGGTCAGTTCCCTGGGGCCGCGGCCGAGCAGGCAGGCGAGCGCCATGCCGTGGATGTTGCCGCTGGGGCTGGTCTCGGGGGTGTTGAAGTCGCCGTGGGCGTCGAGCCAGATCAGGCCGGCGCTGTTGCCGCGCTCGCGGCACCAGGCGCTGGCGCCGCTGACGGTGCCGATGGCGATGGAGTGGTCGCCGCCCAGCACCAGCGGCAGCGCGCCGTCCTCGAGCGTCTTCTGTACCCGCTCGGCCTGCTTCTGGCAGGTGCGGGCGATGTCCTTCAGGTACTTGGCGCGCGGGTCGCCGATGGCGCGGTGCTCGGGCACCGCGACCTCGACGTTGCCGCCGTCCTTGGCCTCGTAGCCCAGCCCCTCGAGGCGCGCCAGCAGGCCGGCGACGCGCACCGCCGACGGGCCCATGTCCACGCCGCGGCGGTCCTGGCCGAGGTCGAGCGGCACGCCGATGATGCGAATTTTCTTGGCCATACGTAGTGCCGCTCAGGGTTGGATGCGATAGATGGTGCGCGGGAACGGAATCGCCTCGCGCACGTGCTCGAGGCCGCAGATCCAGCTCACCACGCGCTCGACCCCCATGCCGAAGCCGCCGTGCGGCACGGTGCCGTAGCGGCGCAGATCGAGATACCACTCGATCGGCTCGGTGGGCAGCTTGTGCTCGGCGATGCGGCGCTCGAGCAGCGCCAGATCGTGGATGCGCTGGCTGCCGCCGATGATCTCGCCGTAACCTTCCGGCGCCAGCACATCCACGCACAGCGCCAGGTTGGAGTTGTCCGGATCGGGCTCCATGTAAAACGCCTTCACCGCGGCGGGATAGCGGTGCACCATCACCGGACGGTCGAACTGCTGCGACAGCAGCGTCTCGTCGCCGCCGCCGAGATCGGTGCCGTATTCCATCGCGCCGCCGGCCTGGTTGACCCGGGTCACCGCCTCGTCGTAGCTGACGCGCGGGAAGGGCGTCCGGATGGCCTCGAGCTTGCTGACGTCGCGCTCCAGCAGCGCCAGCTCGGGACGGCGGCGCTCCAGCACGCGGCTGACGACGAACGCCACCAGCCGCTCGGCCAGCGACATCACGTCGTCAAGCGTGGCGAACGCCATTTCGGGCTCGACCATCCAGAACTCGGTGAGGTGACGGCGGGTCTTGCTCTTTTCGGCGCGGAAGGTCGGGCCGAAGGTGTACGTCTTGCCCACCGCCATCGCCACCGCCTCGGCGTACAACTGGCCCGACTGGGTGAGGTAGGCCTTGTCGTCGAAGTAGTCCACCTCGAACAGGTTGCTGGTGCCCTCGCAGGAGGCGGGGGTGAGGATGGGCGCGTCGCCCAGCACGAAGCCGTCCTGGTCGAAAAAGTCGCGGATCGCCTGGATGATGCAATGCCGCACCTTCAGGATCGCCACCTGGCGCTGGCTGCGCAGCCAGAGATGGCGATGCTCGAGCAGGAACTCGATGCCGTGCTCCTTGGGCGTGATCGGGTAGGGCCGCTCGGGCGTGACCGCCTGCAGCACCCGCAAATCCCGGATGTCGAGCTCGTAGCCGCCGGGGGCGCGCGCGTCGGCGCGCACTTCCCCTTCCAGCTCGAGCGAGGATTCCTGCCCCAGGCCGCGCAGCGCGTCGAACGCCTCGGGCGCGAGGTTCTTCTTGAACGCCACGCCCTGGATCCAGCCGCTGCCGTCGCGCAGGATGGGGAACAGCAGCTTGCCGCTTTCGCGCAGGTTGTGGAGCCAGCCGCGCAGGCGCACGCGCTCGCCGGCGTGGGCGCCGATGTCGCGGATGGCAACGATGGGTAGGGTCGCGTCCATGAGTCGTCAGTTGTGCGGAAAGGCCAGATACTGCTCGATCTTGCCGCCGGGGCGGGTGTAGGTGGTGACCTCGAGGTTGCGGTTCGCGAAACTCACCAGGTAGGCGCGGAAGGTCATGCCGCCGCGCTGCTCCTGGCCGAGCGCGGTGAAGCTGAGCGGCGCGCCCAGCGGCCCCAGGCTCGAGGCGTAGTCGCGCAGGGTCTGCGCGTTGAAGTAGAAGTTGGCGTCGGCGGTGAACCAGGCGCGGTGGATGCGGCCGCGCTGCAGGCCGCGGAAGATTTGCTCCGCCTGGCGCAGCTGCGCGTCGGCGGCGGGCGACAGCAGCAGGCCGGCCAACTGGCGGGCGAGCGTGGACGCGGTGGCGTTGGCGCTCTGGTTGGTGAGCGCCACCACCGCCAGGCGTGCGCCGGGAAAGACCAGTTCCTGCGCGGTGAAGCCGATCTCCTCGCCGGAGTGGCCGACGTAGCGGCGGCCGTCGAGGCGGCCGGCGTCGAGGCCGAGCCCGTAGGTGGTGGCACGTCCGTCCTTGAGCTTGACCGGCGTCTCCATCGCGCGGTAGGAGGCCGGCGCCAGCAGGCTCTGGTCCATCAGGCTGACGGTCCACAACCCCAACTGGCGGGCGCTCATCCCCAGCTCGCCGTCGCCGAAGTCCCAGCCGGGCGCGGTGGCGGGGGCGACGCGCGCCGGGCCGAGCGCGTTGCGCACCGAGCCCTGGGCGTCGGCGGGGCCGAGCCAGGTGCGGTTGAGATCCACGATCGCGCCCATGTGGAGCGGGGTGAAGATGTGCGCCTGGAGGTACGTCATCAGGCTCTCGCCGGTGAGCTTCTCCACGATCAGGCCGGCGATCTTGTAGTTGGTGTTGCTGTACTGCCACTCGGTGCCGGGCGGAAAGTTCAGCGGCAGCCGCGCCCAGTGGTTCACCACCGCCTCAGGCGTGGTGGGCTGGAGCCAGGCGGGGATCATATAGTCCTGCGGCGCGTAATCCTCGTAGCCGGAGGTGTGCGAGAGCAGTTCGCGCACCGTCACCTGCTCGCCCTGGGTGAGGCCGGGCACGAACTTCGCCACCGGATCGCTGAGGCGGAGCTTGTGCCGCTGCACCAGCAGCATCACCGCGGCGGCGGTGAACTGCTTGCTGATCGAGCCGACGCTGTAGCGCATGGCGGGCGTGGCGGCGACACGCGGGGCGATGCGGCCGTCGCCGTAGGCCTGGACGTAGGCCAAATGGCCGTCCAGGGCGATCGCCACCGAGGCGCTGGGCGCTCCCAACTGGCGCAGCGCGGCGCCGGCGAGCGCATCCACGCGGGCGCGGGTGGCGGCGGGCAGGGTTTGCGCGGCGGCCGCGCCGGCCAGCGCCAGCGCCAGCGCCAGCGGCTGCCGTAGCCACCTCACGCTGCCTCCTGCGAGCCGGCGGCGCGCTCGAGCAGGTCGAAGGCGGCGCGGATGCGCGCGGCGAGATCGCCGGCTTCGCCGTGATCGCCGACCTCGAGCAGCCAGGGCAGGTCGGGGCCGGCGGCGCGCAGCCGGGGCGCCAGCTCGCTCCAGGAGATGGAGCCCTCGCCCGGCCAGAGGTGCTCGTCGCTGCTGCCGCCGTTGTCGTGCAGATGGGTGGAGCGCACGCGCGGGCGCAGCGTCTCCCAGCTCGCCGCCACGCCGCCGCCGCCGAACAGCTCGGCGCGGATGTGGGCGTGGCCGGCGTCGAAGCAGACGCCGATATCGTCAAGGTGGTTGGCGGCGAGGAACTCGATCAGCTTCTCGGGCGTGCTCAGTCCGTTGGGGATGTTCTCCACCAGCACGGTGACGCCGGCCTGCTTGGCCAGCAGGCGGATGCGCTCCAGGCTGGTGAGCGCGCGGTCCCAGCGGTGCAGGTCGAACTCGAGGCGCGAGGGACCGAGGTGCTGCACCAGGAAGCGGAAGGGGACGCGCTCGGCGAACTCGAGCGTGCGCTGCACCTCGTCCAGCGCGAACAGGCGCTGGCGCGGGTCGGCGTCGGCGAGGTTGAGCGGCGGCTCGCCGCTGCGCCCTTCGCGTTCGTCGGCGTAGATCGGGCTGTGCAGCGAGTTGACCGCCAGCCGGTTCTGCGCGAACCAGGCGGCGAGGTCGGCCATCTGGCCGCGGTCGTGATAGTCGAAGCTGGGGCGGGCGCAGAACAACTCCACGCCCTCCAGGCCGGCGGCCTGCAGGGCGTCCAACTGCGCCGGGCCGAGCCGGCGGCGGCGGAACAGATGGGTGGAGACGAAGCGCCGCATGCGGTCAGTAGGCCATCGCCAGTCCGTCGGCGCGCGGATCGGTGGCGGCCATGCGCATGCCGGTCTTGGGATCGACTTCGACCGCCTCCACGTCGCACCAGGTGCCCTGCACCTTGATGGGATAGCCCCACTGCTGCAGCAGCCGCAGCGTGTCGGGAGAAAAGCGGTCGGGGCCCTCGAAGTAAACCGTCGGCGGCATCCATTGCTGGTGGAAGCGCGGCGCGTCCACCGCCTGCTGGATGTTCAGGCCGAAGTCGAGCACGTCGGTCATCACCTCGAAGACGGTGGTGATGATGCGCGGGCCGCCGGGCGAACCCAGCACCAGGAAGAGCTTATGGTTCTTGGTCACCATGGTCGGCACCATGGAGGAGAGCGGGCGCTTGTAGGGCTGAATATCGTTGACCTTGCCCTGGATGAGATGGAAGCCGTTGGGCGCGCCGGGCTTGGAGGTGAAGTCGTCCATCTCGTCGTTGAGCAGGAAGCCGAGCTTGCTGACGGTGACGCCGGAGCCGTACCCGAAGTTGAGCGTGTAGGTGACGCTGATCGCGTCGCCGGCGCCGTCCACCACGGAGTAGTGGGTGGTCTCGTTGGAC
>JAKAOE010000168.1 GCA_021823305.1 Acidobacteriota bacterium | reverse complement strand
CCGGCTTGCTGCCGTCGTCACCCCGGCCGAAGATCCGCCCGATGGGTATTCCAGGCGAAAGATACTCACGCGCGAACGTCTCGTTGACGATCACCGCTTCCGGCGGGCCAGTCGGCGCCTTCGCCGGCGGCGGCGTGTCCGGCCGCGCTACGAAATCCGCGGGCCGGAATCCGCGCCCCAGCCGCATCGGAATGCCCATGGTGGCGAAAAAATCGAGTCCCACCTCCATCATGTCGCTCTCAACCGGCTTTCCCTTGGGCGTGATATGAAAACTGCTTGACCACAAGTCGCCGCTCACCAGCGGCATTCCGGAGTAGGTCACCCCGAGCACCCCGGGCATTGCCGCCAGATGGCGCTGGATGCGGTCGTAGAGCTGGTTGACGCGCTCGCCCTTGTAACCGATCAGCTCCGGCTCCAGTTGAAACAGCAGCAGGTGGCGCGGATTGAAGCCGGGAGCGACGGCGCGCAGGTTGGCCAGCGTCCGCACCATCAGTCCCGCCCCGGCGAGCACCACGGCGCACAGCGCCACCTGCGCCACCACCAACCAATTGCCCAGATGCAGCCATTTCCGCCCGCCGCCCTCGCTGTTGCCGACTGCGTCCTTGAGCGCGCGGCTGAGGTCGCCGCGCGTCCCACGCAGCGCGGGCGCGAGGCCGAAGAGCACGCCGGTCAGCAGCGTGACGCCCAGCGCGAACAGCAGCACCCGCGCGTCGAGGTGCACGCCGAAGCCCAGCGGACGGTACGATGCGCTCGACATCGCCGCCAGCAGGGCGCGCGCTCCCCACAACGCCAGCGCCAGTCCCAGCAGCCCGCCCAGCGCCGCCAGCGCCAGGCTCTCGGTGAGCAACTGGCGCGCGATGCGCCAGCCGCCCGCGCCGAGCGCGCGCCGCACCGCCAGTTCCTTGTGCCGCGCCTTGGCGCGCCCCAGCAGCAGCCCGGCCACGTTGGCGCAGGCGATCAGCAGGATCGCCCCTACCGCCCACATCAGGATCGTCAACGGCTGGGTGAACTCGTAGCGCGCGCCGCTCAGCCCCGTCTGCGCGCTCTCCATCTGGACCCGCACGCCGTCGCCCGGCTTGGCCATCGGCTTCGGCCCGGCCAGCATGACGCGCCGGAACATGCCGCCCACCTCCGCCGACGCCTCCGCGGCGCTCACGCCCGGCCGCAGCCGGCCCAGCAGTACCAACCAGATCGCGCCCGCGTCCTCGGATTGCGCCCGGAAGTCCGGGGTAAGTTTCGGCCGCGCCGCCAGCGGCAGCCACGCGTCGCTGACGCCGCCCGGCGTCAGGCTGGTGAAGCTGGGCGCGGCCACGCCCACCACCGTCACCGGCGTGTTGTTGAGCGCCAGGCTGCGTCCGATCACCCCGCGCGAACCGCCGAACGTGCGCTGCCAGAAGCGGTAGCTGAGCACCACCGCGATCGGTGCGCCCGCCGTATCGTCGGACGCTTCCAACAGCCGCCCCGCGGCGGGCGCGACACCCAGCACCGAAAAGTAGTTGCCCGCGACGTACTGCGCGGTCGCCATGCTGGCCGCGCCGTGCCCGCTGAGGTTGAACTCCGAGGTTCCGCCCGAGGCGGTCACTGCTCGCAGGCTGCGGGCCGAGGTCTGCAGCTCGTGGAAGAATGGCAGCGAAAACGAGCAACTGCTGGATTCGAGCTTGGTATAGCGGCTAACGCAGTCGCCGTAGCTGGAGCTGCTGTGGAAATGCGGGCTGCGGTGCGCGCTCCAGCGCAGCAGCATCAGCGTCTGCGGCGAGCGCACCGGCAGCGGCGCCAGCAGCAGCGCGTCCATCAGGCCGAAGATGGCGGTGTTGGCGCCGATGGCAAGCCCCAGCGTCAATATGATGACCGCGCTCAGCCCGCGATGCCGGGCCAGCGCCCGGCCGGCGAAGCGGAGGTCTTGGCGAAGATCGCTGGCGATGCCCATGGAGCGCCTCTAATCGCTCATATACGTAGTACTGTGGCAACGGTTAGGCGTTTCACAATTTCAAGCCGCAATTCCGCGCCCCGGCCGGAATCCCGGCCGGCGTCTGGTCCCATCTCGCCTCCGCCGCCTGTACCGGCGCGATGAAACGGTATCCCCGCAGCGGCACGGTCTCGATGTAAATCGCATGCCCGGCGCGGTCGCACAGCAGCTGCCGCAGCCGCCGCATCGCCGCATTCAGGCCGGCGTCGAACTTCACGTGGGTGCCGTCGCGCCAGAGCGCGCGCACCAGTTCCTCGCGCCCCACCACCTCACCCGGACGGCTCAGCAGCAGGCACAGCACCCGCAGCGGCTGCTCCCCCAGTCGCACGCGCAAGCCCCGATGCCGCATCGCGCCCAGCCCGGCATCCAGCTCGAATTGCCCGAAGCGATAGATGGGACCAGACTCCGGCGCCGCTGCCATGGGTTGCCGCCTCCGCCCGCCATCCGATTATAGACGGCATCGGATATATTGCACAGCCGCCCGCAAGTCTCTGCTCGCATAGGTTTTAGCCGGTCATGCAGATTTCATCTCGGCCTCTCTTGACGGCGCCCGTCCCGCGCCCCATTCTGGCGGCCCGAGGAGGTGCTCGATGTCCGCCACTCGCTTCGCTTACTCGTCTCACTGGCTGATGTACGCCGGCATACTGGCTCTCGGCCTGCTGGCATGGTCCACCCTGGCGCCGCGCCGCGTAGCGGCCCAGGGCGACGCCGATGTCCGCGTCATCCGCTTCACGTCCACGCCCATCGCCGCGGCCGGCGGCGAGAATGTGTTGCTCTGCGCCGCCAACGTCAACCCCAGCCGCTCGGTCCGCGTGGCGCTGGAAATTCAGGACGCCCTCACCGGCGAAGTCGTGGCGCAAAGCCGGTTGCTGCTGGCGCCGCTGGGCAGTCACTCCCCGGCTTCGGACAACACCGAGCCGCCCGATCCCTGCCTGCGGTTTTCCGTTCCGGTGAGTTCGCCCGCGACCCAACTCGCCGCGGCGCCGCTCTCGCTCTACATCGGCCGCGTCGCCTTGAATCCCCAGCCGCTGCCGCCGGGCATTTATTCGCCCTACGATCTCACCACGTCGCTGCAGGTCTTCTCGGTCGATGTCAACGGAAACCCTTCGAGTTTCCGGGGTGCGCAGTTTGAGCCCCCCAACCCCTGCCGCGGCTGCGCTCTCGATTTCTCCGCGCATTGAACTTTCGGACAGTTTCACCCGCGAGATTCCGTCAAACTTTTTCCCGCTCGCCGCGTACCAGGAACCATGGTCCTGAAACCATGGTTCCTGGCCGCGCGCGCGCTGCGGCGGCGGCCGGCTTACGCGCTGACCACGATTCTCGTGCTGGCGGTGGGGACCGGGGCGGCGGCAACGCTGTTCTCCATCGTGGACACGGTGCTGCTGAAGCCGCTGCCATACCCGCACGCCAACCGCCTGGTGCTGGTGCTCGAGGCCAACCCGGCCAAGCGCCAGAACGCCAGCCTGATCTCGCCCGCCAACCTGGCCGACTGGAGCCGCATGAGCCAGGCGTTCACCGCCATCGCCGGCGAGTACGCCGAAAACGACACCGACACCAGCGGCGCCGAGCCGCTCCGTGTCCAAGCGTTGCGCGTTTCACCCGGCTTCTTCCGCGTGATGGGGATGAAGCCGCTCCTTGGCCGCACATTCTCTACGGCGGAGGAAGGCGCGGCCTCCGCACCCCCCGCCGCGGTGATCAGCTACGCCTTCTGGGCCAGCCGCTACAACCGCAATCCCGGCGTGCTCAACCAGGCACTCATCTTCGCCGGCCGCCGCTACCCCATCGTCGGCGTGATGCCGAAGGATTTCACCAGTTCCCGGACCGGCGCCTGGCTGCCGGCGCAGTTGCCGGCATTCCTGCAGCAGATGCGCTCTGCGCGCTTCTACACCGGCCTCGGCCGCATGCGCTCCGGCGTCACCATCGCCGCGGCCAAAACCGACCTCGATCGCGTGCAGGCGCAGTTGGGGCGGGAGTATCCGGCCACCGACGGCGGCTGGTCGGCGCAGGTCAGCGGCCTGAAGGACGAATTGGTCGGCACGTCGCGCGCCACGCTCTGGGCGGTCTTCGCGGCCGTGATGTTGCTGCTCGTCCTGGCGGTGGCCAACATCGCCGGCCTCACGCTGGCGCAACTCCGGGGCCGCGCGCGCGAACTCGCCATCCGCAGCGCCCTCGGGGGCTCGCGCGCTCAGGTGGCGGCGACTGGGCTGCGCGAGGCAGTGCTGCTCAGCGCGGCTGCGGCGGCGCTGGGCGGCGGACTGGCCTGGGCCGGTGTGCGCGCCGCCGCACACCTCGCGCCGGGAACCTTGCCGCGCATGGCGGAGCTGGGCTTCGACCCGCGCGGCTGGGCGTTTGCAGTGGCGGTCAGCGCCGCCGCCGCCGTCGCCTTCGGCTTGGGTCCCGCCTGGGCGGCGACCCAGCCGCGGCTGGCCCAACTCCTGGCCAGCCTCAACGCTGGCGCGCCCGGCGGCAAGCGCCGCATGCAGCGCGCGCTGGTGGTCGCCCAACTGGCGCTGACGGTGCTGCTGGCGGCGGGCGCCGGCCTGCTGCTCCGCACCTTCTACAACCTCTCGCACGTCGCCGGCGGCTTCGACGCGGCCGATGCATTCACCTTCCACGTCGGCGCCGCCTGGAACGAAGACCGCGGCAAAATCGGCGCGATGCAGGTGGCGCTCATCCACGCCCTCGAAGCCCAACCCGGCGTGGTCGCCGCCGGCTTCACCAACTTCCTGCCCGCCAGCAACGCGACTCTGCAGTTCCAAATCCAATTGGCCGGCATGGCCGGTGGTGAAGGCGGGACGTATTCGGTGGGCGAGCGCACGGTCACCACCGGCTACTTGAAGGCGCTGCGCGTGCCGCTGCTCGCCGGCCGCTGGTGCCGCCCATTGCAAAACAGCGGCATGAACGGCCCGAGCGAAGGCTTGGTGAATCAGGCCTTCGTGCGCTCCGATATGCACGGCGAAACCGTGGTCGGGCGCGAGTTTCACATGGTCAACACGCCCTCCGTGGACGGCTCACGCATCGTCGGCGTGGTGGGCGACGTGCGCGAGAACAGCCTGGCGGAGGCCGCCACGCCCTTCCTCTATATGTGCCTGCCCGCCGGCTCCTGGCCCGACCCCAACTACCTGGTGCGCACCGCCGGCGATCCCGGCGGCACGATGGCCGGCCTGCGCCGTCTGGTGGATCGCGTCGCGCCGGGGCGGGCCGTCTTCGGCTTGCAGCGGCTGAGCACGACCGTGGACGCCAGCCTGACGCAGCCGAAACTCGAGGCGCAGTTCTTGTCGCTCTTCGCCGGCTTCGGCCTCAGATC
>JAKAOE010000167.1 GCA_021823305.1 Acidobacteriota bacterium | reverse complement strand
CTGCCGATCGCCGAGCTGCTTCGCGCTCTGTAGCGCCATCTTCAGCGCCACCTCCACCGCGGTCGAGCCGTCGTCAGAGTAGAAGACGTGCGCCAGGCCCGGCGGCGCCACCGCCAGCAGGCGCTCCGCCAGCCGCTCCGCCCCCGGATGCGTGCAGCCCGCCAGGATCACCTGCTCGAGCTGCGCCGCCTGCCGCGCCACCGCCGCCGCGATGCGCGGATGCGCGTGCCCGTGCAGCGTCACCCACCACGAGCTGATGGCGTCGAGGTAGCGCCGCCCGTCGCGCGCCTCCAGCCACGCGCCCTCGCCGCGCACCATCTCCAGCGGCGGCTCCAGCCCCCGCATCTGCGTGTACGGATACCAGACCCGGGTGTCAGCCAAGCGGAAACTCCTGAAAGTGCGCCGCCCACGCCGCCCGCAGCGTTTCCGGCGCCAATCGCTCCAGCCGCGGCAGCTCGATCAGCCGCGCCCCGCCCGCCCGCGCCCGCAGCGTCGCCGTCGTCGTCGCCACCGGCTCGCCGTTCAACACCAGCGCCGCCACCCGCAGCCCCCGCGCCCGCAGCGCCGCCAGCGTGAGCAGCGTGTGGTTGATCGTCCCCAGTTGCGTCCGCGCCACCACTGCCACCGGCCAGGCGAGCCAGGTCATCAGGTCGAGCATGCTCTGGCCCGCGTTCAGCGGTACCATCACCCCGCCCGCCCCTTCCGCCACGATCGGCCCGTCCGCCGCCGGCGGCGGCAACAGCCCCGCCCGCGTAATCGTGATGCCTTCGGCCGCCGCCGCCACGTGCGGCGACTGCGGCAGCCGCAGCCGGTAGGCCTCCGGCAGCAGGCGCTCCGGCGGCAGCCCGGTCATCCGTGCCACCTCGGCGCGGTCGGTCGAGGGCTCGGTGCCGCACTGGATCGGTTTCCAGTAGTGCGCCCGTGGCCAGTTCTGCGCCACCAGCGCCGCCACCACCGTTTTGCCAACGTCCGTATCGGTGCCGGTGACGAACAGTCCACTCATCGCGCCGCCGCTGCGAGCATGCCTGTGCCCAGCGCCGCCGCCGCGCGCGCGCAGTCCGCCTCGGACTGCCCGGCGTGCACGGTGAAGCGCAGCCGCGCCGCGCCTGCCGCCACCGTCGGCGGACGGATGGCGCGCACGTCGAAGCCGCGCTCCGCCAACTGCAGCTCCGCCGCCAGCGCCCGCTCCTCCGCGCCCAGCACCACCGGCACGATTGGCGCGTCCTCCGTTCCCAGCGGCGCCCACCCCTGCGCCCGCAGCGCCGCCCGCAGCGCCCGCGCCAGCGCGTGCACCCGCGCCCGCCGCTCCGGTTCGCGCCGGATCAACCCCACCGCCGCTGCGATCTGCACCCCGAGCAGCGGCGCGGGCGCGGTCGAAAATACGAAGCTGCGGGTGCGATTCGTGAGCAGTTCGATCAGCCGCCGCGAGCCCGCCACCATCGCCCCGCTGGCGCCGATCGCCTTGCCGCAGGGATGCAGCCGCGCCGCCAGCGCCCGCTCCAGCGCCGGGCTCGCTGCCGCGGCCGCCAGTCCCGCGCCCTCCGGCCCATAGAGTCCGGTGGCGTGCGCCTCGTCCACGATCAGCTCCGCTCCCGCCGTTGCGCACGCCTCGGCGATCGCCCCCAGCGGCGCCGCGTCGCCCTCCATGCTGTAGAGCGATTCCACCACCACCCAGCGCCGCGCCCCGCGCGGCGCCGTTTCCCGCCGCAGCGCCGCCTCCAGCGCCGCCACGTCGTTGTGCCGCACCACCACCCGTCGCGCTCCCGACCAGCGCATCCCGTCAATCAGGCTGGCGTGGTTGTGCTCGTCGGAAAACACCACGTCGTGCCGCCCCAGCAGCGTCGTCAGCAGTCCCACGCCGGCGGCGTAGCCCGAGCTGAACAGCAGCGCCGCTTCCGTCCCCTGCCAGGCCGCGAACTCGGCCTCCGCCGCCGCCAGCGCCGCGTGATTGCCGCGCACCAGCCGCGATCCGGTCGAGCCCAGCGCGATGCCGTCCGCCAGCGCCCGGGCCAGCGCTTCCCGAATCTCCGGCGCCGCCGCCAACCCGAGGTAGTCGTTGGAGGAGAAGTCTTCTCCCTGTGCCGCGCGCAGCCGCCGCCGCTGCCGCCGGCTCTCCATCGCCTCCAACTCCACCGCCCAGGCATCCTCCAGCCGCGCCGGCGCCGGCCGCTGCGCCTGCGGCAGCGGTCCCGCCGCCGGCTCCGGCTTCAGCCCCAGCTCGGCGAGCAGCGTCCGGTCGCTGTCGGTGTCCGGGTTGGGCGTCGTCAGCAGCTTGTCGCCGGTGAAGATCGAGTTCGCCCCGGCGTAAAAACACAGCGCCTGCGCCTCTGGCGACAACGCCAGCCGCCCCGCGCTCAACCGCACCTTGCTCGCCGGCATCAGCACCCGCGCCGTCGCGATCGCCCGCACCATCGCGAACGCCTCCAGCGGCGGCTGCTCCGCCAGCGGCGTCCCCGGCACCGCCACCAGCGCGTTGATCGGCACGCTCTCCGGCGGCGGGTCCAGGTTGGCCAGCGTCTGCAGCAGCCGCAACCGGTCGCGCTCGCTCTCGCCCATGCCCAGGATCCCGCCGCAGCACACCGTCACCCCCGCCGCCCGCACGTGCGCCAGCGTGCGCAGCCGGTCCTCGTAGGTGCGCGTGGAAATGATGTGCCCGTAAAACTCGGGCGAAGTGTCGAGGTTGTGGTTGTAGGCGGTCAGCCCCGCCGCCGCCAACTGCTGGGCCTGCTCGGCCGTCAGCATCCCCAGCGTGCAGCAGACCTCCAAGTCGAGTTCCGCCACCGCCCGCACCATCGCCAGCACCCGCTCGAACTCCGCCCCCGGCTTCGCCTGTCGCCATGCCGCTCCCATGCAAAACCGGGTCGAGCCGGCGGCCTTGGCCCGCCCCGCCGCTGCCCTCACTTCTTCCAGCTGGAGCAGCCCGCTCCCTTCCACGCCGGTCTCATGCCGGGCGCTTTGCGGGCAATAGGCGCAGTCCTCCGGGCAGCCGCCGGTTTTAATGGAAAGTAGTTGGCAGAGCTGGACTTCGCCCTCCGGATGGGCCTGGGCGTGCACCCCATGGGCCTGTTCCACAAGTTGCAACAAGGGCTGGTGGTAGACGGCCTCGATCTCCTCCATCGTCCAGGCCGTCCGCGTCCGGGAATGAGAGCGCATGGTTCTGTATAATACGCCGGGGTGGGCCCCAGGCGCTGGTGCGAAGCTGCGCAAGTCCAGTATTTTCCGGCGTATGCAGCCCATTCGGCGGTTGGCGCGCAGCCCGCGGGATTTGCCCCCGGGGTGTAACCGCTTGCCTCCCAAGGGCGTTCTGAGAATTGTCAGGTTCAAACATCTAAGAAGGGCGTCGAAAAGTCCCCCATGGCAACTGAAGGCCGTTCCCGCTCCCGTTCTCTGCTCCGCTCCCGCGGCATCCAGACTCTCATCGTGGTGGTGGCGGCGGCGGTTGTGGCCATCGTCTTTTTTGCCAACCGCGGCAATGCCCCGACTTATTTCACCTCGCCCGTGCGCGTGGGCAATATCACCTCCATGGTGCAGGCGACCGGGACGGTGAACCCCCGGCGTACCATCTCCATCGGCGCCCAGGTCTCCGGCAAGATCACCAACATTTACGTGGATTTCAACAGCAAGGTGAAGCAGGGCCAATTGCTGGCCACGATTGATCCTTCCGTCTACAAGCTCGCCCTCGCCTCCGCCCGGGCTGATCTCGCCAACGCTCAGGCCAGCGTCAACAGCGCCAACGCGCAGGTGGCCGTGGCCAGCGCCAACGTCCTCAACGGCCAGGCCAACGTCGAGAAGGCCCAGGCCGCTCTTTATGCCGCCAAGCTGCAAGCCGACCGCTCTGTCGGCCTGTACAAGCAGGGCATCGTTTCCGCCCAGCAGCGCGACACCGACGTCGCCACCTACCAGACCGATGAGGCCGAGTTGGCTAGCGCCAAGGCTGGCCTCGAGCAGAATAAGGCCGCCCTGAAGGCCGCCCAAGCTGCCGTGACTCAGGCCAAGGCCACCCTGGAGGGCCGCGAAAACGCCGTCCAGACCGCCCAGACCAACCTGAGCTACTGCGACATCATCGCCCCCACCAACGGCGTCATCATCAACCGCGCCGTGGACGTCGGCCAGACCGTCGCCAGCGCCTTCTCGGCGCCCTTGCTCTTCAGCGAAGCCACCGACCTCAACACCATGTGGGTCTTCGTCCAGACCGACGAGAGTGACGTCGGCCGTCTCAAGGTTGGCGACGACGCCACCTTCACCGTGGACGCGTTCCCCAACACCGTCTACCACGGCACCATCATCCAGCGCCGGATGAGCGCCACCACCGTGCAGAACGTGGTCGAGTACGACACCATCATCGAGTTCAAGAACACCGGCGAAAAGCTCTTCCCCGGCATGACCGCTTACGTCAACATCCCCGTCGCCCGCGCCTTCCACACTCTGGAAGTGCCCAACTCCGCCTTGCGCTTCAAGCCCAGCCTGACCCCGGTCCAGACCCGTGCGCTGCTGGCCAAGTACCACATGTCGCCCAGCGAGAACGGCGGCGGCTCGGGCAACGGCTCCGCCAACCATACCTTCGGCAACGGCAGCGCTTCCAATGGTCAGGCGCGCCCGGCGGGCGGCGGCCAGGGCCGCGGCGGCTTCGGCGGGCGTGGCGGCCGCAACGGCGGCAACTCCGGCTCCGCCGGCTACGACAAGCCCACCACCGCCGTGATCTGGACCCTCGACCAGAACAACAACCTGGTTCCGGTGCGGGTGCGTACCGGCATCACCGATTTCACCTATACCGCCATCACCAAGGTGCTCGGCGGTTCGCTCAAGGCCGGCGACAAAGTCGTCACCGGCGAACTGGTCAAGCTCAACTCCAGCGGCTTGCCCGCCGGCCGCCGCGGAAGATAGGAGAGGCCGGCGTGTCCACCTCCACTGAGCAGCTCTCCGACGCCGCCCCGCCCGAGCCGCGCACCGGTACGCCCGTCATCCAGATGGAGGGTGTGCACAAGATCTACGACTTGGGCGAGGTCCAGGTGCATGCCCTGCGCGGTCTCGACGTGACCATCTACCCCGGCGAGTTCGTCGCCATCATGGGCGCCTCCGGCGGTGGCAAGAGCACGTTCATGAACCTGGTCGGCATGCTCGACCGCCCCACCCGCGGCAATTACAAGCTCGACGGAGTGGATGTCAGCTCGCTCGACAAGGTGGAGATGGCCCACCTGCGCAACCGCAAGCTGGGCTTCGTCTTCCAGGGCTTCAACCTGCTCAGCCGCACCACCGCGCTGGAAAACGTCGAGCTGCCCGCCCTCTACGCCCGCCTGGCGCCGGAGGAGC
>JAKAOE010000166.1 GCA_021823305.1 Acidobacteriota bacterium | reverse complement strand
GGCGCAGGCGCTGCTGCGCGCGGGCGCGCTGGCGAGCGAGCCGCCGGCGGGAGCCGAGGGCGGCATCGGCGACGCCGTGGACCTGGCGTTTTTCGACCGCGCGCTGGCGGGCGGGTGGGACAGCGGGGAGGCGGGCGAGATCGCCGAGCGCATTCCCTACGAGCCGGAGCAGCGGTACGCGGCGGCGTTCGCCGCGGACGAGGAGGCGGGCGACTGGATCGCCTACGTCAAGGGCGCGCCGGAGACGGTGGCGGGCTTTTGCCCCGGCGGCGCGCTGCCGATGGCGGAGGTGAACGCGCTGTCGGGCGCGGGCTACCGCGTGATCGCGGTGGCGGCGGGACGGGTGAGCGCGCCGCAGGGGGCGCAGCTGCGCGAGCTCGAATGGCTCGGCCTGGCGGGACTGATGGATCCGCTGCGGCCGGAGGTGGAAGAGGCGGTGCGGCGGGCGCAGCACGCCGGCGTGCGGGTGGTGATGGTGACCGGCGACCATCCGCTGACGGCGCTGGCGATCGCACGCACGCTGGGCTTGGCGGCGCACGCGGGCGAGGTGGTGACGGGCACGGAACTGGCGGAAGCCGACGACGAGGGGTTCGCGGCGCTGGCGGCGCGGGCACGGGTGTTCGCGCGCACCGAGCCGCTGCAGAAGCTGGCGATCGTGGAGGCGCTGCGGCGCCAGGGGCAGATCGTGGCGGTGACCGGCGACGGGGTCAACGACGCGCCGGCGCTGCAGGCAGCCGACATCGGCATCGCCATGGGCCAGGCGGGCACTGACGTGGCGCGGGACGCAGCCGACCTGATCTTGACCGACGACAACTTCGCCTCGATCGTGGCGGGCATCGAGGAGGGGCGGGTGGCGCACGACAACCTGCGCAAGGTGATCCTGCTGCTGGTGTCGACCGGCGCCGCCGAGGTGCTGCTCATGCTGCTGGGCGCGCTGGCGCTGTTGCCGCCGGCGCTGACCGCGGTGCAGCTGCTGTGGCTGAACCTGATCACCAACGGGATGCAGGACGTGGCGCTGGCGTTCGAGAAGGGCGAGCCGGGCGTGCTCGACCGTCCGCCGCGGCCGAGCGGCGCGGCGATCCTCGACCGGCGCATGGTGGAACAGATCCTGCTGGCGGGGGCGGCGATCGGCGCGGCGGCGTTCGCCTTTTACCAGCGCGCACTGGCGGCGGGCATGGCGCCGGCGGCGGCGGAAGGCGCGGTGCTGTGGCTGCTGGTGTGGTGCGAGAACGCGCACTGCCTGAACTGCCGCTCGGAGACGCGCTCGGTGTTCCGCATCCCGCTGCTGCGCAACCCGCTGCTGATCGGCGCGGTGGCGGGCACGCAGGTGGTGCAGATCGCGGCGCTGCGCATGCCCGGATTGAGCCACCTGCTGTCGCTGCACGAGCTGACGGTGGCGGCGGGGCTGGAGCTGGCGCTGGCGGCGTTCTGGAGCCTGGGAGTGATGGAGCTCTACAAATGGCTGCGGCGCAGGAGGTCGGCGGCGGTGAGCGCGTAGATCAGGGCGCAGGCGGCGAGGTTGGGGAGGGGGACGAACTCGTTGGGGCCGTGGGAAACGGTGAGCAGGCCGGGGCCGTAGGCGTAGGCGGGGATGCCGCGCGCGGCGTAGAAGCGGGTCTCGATCAGGCCGGGACAGAGCTCGAAGGCGGGAGGGCGGCCGGCAACGGCGGCGACGTGGCGGGCGAGGATGGCGCCGAGCGAAGAGTCGGCGGGCGTGGCGGCGGCGGGCTCGCGCTGGAGGATTTCGACCTCGAAGCCGTCGAGGACGTCACGCAGGCGGCGTTCTTCCTGATCGAGATCCTCCTCGGGGTTGAGACGGCGGTCGAGCGTGAAGGAGAAGGCCTCGGGCGTGACGTTGAAGTTGGCGCCACCGGCGGCCTGGCCGCCGAGCAGGAGGATGGAACGGCGGGCGGCGGCGGGGGCGATGGCATAGGCGGTTTCGCGCTGCTCGACCTCGGCCTTGATGGCGGCGAGGCGGGCCAGCGCCGGCAGCGCGCGCTCGAAGGCGTTGACGCCCTCGAACTGGCGGCCGACGTGCGCCGCCTTGCCGCGCCGGGTGGCGCGCAGCGTGAGCGCACCGCGGCTGGCGTTCCAGATGACGCCGCCGGTGGGCTCGGGGGTGAGCATGCCGATGGCGTCCTGGCCCAGCCGGCCGGTGGCGGCGAGCGAGCGCGAGCCACGCGGGCCGGCGGTTTCCTCGTCGGGCACGAGCACAATCTCGATGCGGCCGGCTTCGAGCAGGCCTTCGTCGCGGGCGGCGGCGGCGGCGTGGAGCATGGCCGCGAGGCCGCCCTTCATGTCGGACGAGCCGCGGCCGAAGAGGTTGGCGCCCTCGACGCGCGGGTGGAACTGGCCGCGGCTCTGCACGGGGACGACGTCGTAATGGCCGCTGAACACGAGCGCCGGTTTGCCGCGGCCGGCCTCGGCGAACACGCACAGGCCTTCACGGCGCACGGCGTCGAAGCCGAGCTGGGCCAGTGCCTCGCAGAGCGCGGCGGCGCAGACTTCGTAGTTCCCGCCGGGCGGGTTTTCGGTGGGGATGGCGATCAGGCGGAGCGCCAGTTCGGCGATCGCCGGCAGATCGAGGCGCTCGCGGAGGCGCTGCGTCAAGTCGTCGCGCATGGCCGTCAAATGCGGGCGGCGAGTTCGAAAACGGTAATTTCGGGTGGGGCGAAGAGGCGCATGGGAAGGGCGATGGTGCCAAGGCCGCGGTTGACGTAGAGCTGCGCTGCGCCGCGGCGGTAATGGCCGGCGACATAGGCGGACACCAGCCGGCCCGGCGACAGTTCCGGCGTCACGCAGCAGATCTGGCCACCGTGGGTGTGGCCGGAGATGGTGAGGTCCATGCCGATCTCGGCGGCGCGGTAGAAGCAGTTGGGGGAGTGGGCGAGCAGGAGGTTGACCATGCCGGGGATCATCAGATTGGCGACCTGCGGCACCGACACCCGCACATAATCCTCGAACGTCTGGCGCTTGCGCGGGATGAAGTCCACGCCGAGCAACTGGAACTGGGCGGGCGTGCCGGCGCCGCCCACGCCGGGCACGCGCACCATCGCGCCCGCCTGGCGCAGGATGGTGACGTTGGCCTGGTGAAAGAGGCGGGTGATGGAGCGCTGGGTGCGGGTGTAGAGCTCGTGGTTGCCGAGGCAGCCGTAAACGCCGAAGGGGGCGCGCAGGCCGGCCAGGGCCGCGACCGCGGCCTGCTGCGTGGTTGGGTCCCAGGTGACGAAGTCGCCGGTGAGCACGACGAGGTCGGGCCGCAGGGCGTTCACCATTTGCACCACGCGGCGCACCTCGCGTTCGGTCATGAAGGGGCCGATGTGGATGTCGGAAAGCTGGGCGATGCGGAAGCCGTGGAACGCCGCCGGCAGCTTGGCCAGCGCGATGCGGGGATGGGTGGTTTCGAACTCGACGCGCCCGTGCAACACGCCGTACGCGCCGGCGGCGAAGGGCACGGCGACGGCGGCGCGGCCGGCCTGGCGCAGGAACTCGCGCCGCGCGGGGTTGACGGGTGCAGGCGCAACGGCGGCAGCGTCCGCGGCGGCAGCGACAGCGGCGCGGCGCGGCCGGGACCATAGGCGCACGGCCCGGGCGCCCAGCCAATAGAGCGCGATCAGCAGGAAGGCCCCGACCGAGCCGAGCAGCCAGACTTGGAACGGCGCCGCCAGCAATGCCTGCGCCAGCGTCAGCCGCACCGGGGAACGCTGGTGGGGCAGGAGCGTAAAGGTCAGGGCGAAAGCGCCGGCGTACCATGCCGCGGCGGCCGCAGCCAGGGCGAGCCGCAACGGCCAGCGGGCGCGCCGCGCCAGCCAGCGCCAGGCGGCCACCAGCCAAAAGAGCTGGCTGACGCCGACCAGGAGCGCGATCGGCGGGTGGGCGAGCCGCTTGCCCAGCGACAAGTCGCGGGCATGGCCGGAGAAGAGCCAATGCAGAAGCGCATGCATAGGTCAGGGAGCGACAGGCGGGCGCAGGTCCCATCCGGCACCTCGGCGGGTAAGCGGCCCGTCTTCATTGTAGCCGCGGCGCGAGCGCGGCTCAGCGGCGGAGGAGCACAAAGCAGGTGGCGTTGTCGGGGCGATCGTCCACCCGCGGCCCGAGCCGCATGCCGTAGAGACGCGCCGTCCGCGCGCCGGCGATCGCGGCGCGCGTGGGGTCGCCGGCGGCCTTCATGTCGGCCACGCTGCCCGCCGTGTCCCAGGCGGGCAGAGCCCGGAGCCCAGGCCTGGCGCGCAAGAATCGGCCGCACTGCGCCAGGGCCACCGGGTGCGAGGCGACCGAACGCAAAGCCGCGAGCCGGGCGCCGGGCAGAAGCACGAGGTGCTGCACCACCGGCAGCCAGATGCGCGCGGCCACCAGGCCGCGGTGGCGGCGCAACAGCGCCGCGGCGCCGGGCACCGGCCCGGCGATGCGATTATGCACGGGAACGACGGCAGCGTCGGCCTCGCCATCCGCAAGGGCGGCCAGCGCCGCCGCCAACGTGCGCCGGGGCAGCGGACGGTGGGCGCCGGCCAGACGCCACGCCGCCTGTTCGCTGAAGGCGCCGCGCGCGCCCTGGAACGCCACCCGCGGCCTAGCCGCGTCCATGAACCTGACGCTGCAGCCGCAGGGATTCGTCCAGGATGCGGCGATAGATGCGCTCCACCGCGGCCGGGCTGAGCGGGCCGCCGCTGAGGCGGCGAATGCGCGCCAGCACGCGGCGCTCGCGCGCGGGCGCGTGCAACGGGGCCGCGCTGGCGCGCTTGAGGCGGCCGAGCTGGAGCGCGAAGCCGGCGCGCAGATTGAGCAGGCGCAGGACGGCCGCGTCGAGCTCGTCTATGCGGCGGCGCCATTGGGTGATTTCCTGGGTGGTGGGCATCGGGGTCCTCCGGACAAAACAAAACCGGCCGCCCTTGCGGGCGGCCGGTGTGCGTTTTCGGTTCTGGTGGTGTTTCTAGCTGCCAGCCGTTGCGCCCACAATGCCGCCCGTCGCCCGGTACCGATAGGCGAATCGGTAGGCGAAGCCGGCGGCAAAGCTGCGCGTAAACTGCATCGCAGCTAGGCTACGGGATTGCCTGGGGGTGTGTCAACCACCGCGTGGCCCGGCAGGGCGAGGGCGAGGGCGCGCAGGCGGGCGGGGTCGGCAACGACTTCCATGGAGCGGATGCGGCCGGCGGCGAAGGTGAAGCGCAGGACGCGCGCCAGCCTGCCGCCGGGGGCGAAGACGGCGCCGATTTCGCCGTCCACCAGGACCACCCGGGTGAAGCGGACGCCGGCGCGGTAGGTCATCGCCTGCATCGCCCAGGCGCGCGCGCCGCGGATCTTGCCGTCTCCCGCGCCGGCGCCGTC
>JAKAOE010000165.1 GCA_021823305.1 Acidobacteriota bacterium | reverse complement strand
GGGCTGGATTCTGGCGGTGCTGCTGGCGCTGGAGTTTCTGGGCGCGGGCGTCCCCAAGCTCACCGGCAACGCGCAAATGGTGGGGGTGTTCCGGCAGGTCGGCCTGGGGCAGTGGCTGCGCTACGTCACGGGCATTCTCGAAGTGACCGGCGCGATCGGCGTGCTTATTCCGCGGGTGCGCTTCTGGGCGGCGCTGCAGCTTGCGATGGTCCTGGTGGGCGCGACGGTGGCGAACCTCTCTGTCCTGCACCTACCGAGCGCAGCCATTTTGACCGTAGTCCTATTGGCCCTGGCATTGACGACGGCGTGGCTGCGCCGCCCGCAAGCGGCGGCTGCTCGACACGAGGCGGCATAGCGACTGGAGAGGACGATGAACCCGCTCTGCCTATCCGGAACGAACCGGTGGACGCAGACCTGGGTTCTGCTCGCTGCGGCGGGATGCGTGGCCCGCTTGGGCGTGGCGGCGATGCAGGCGCACGGGGCCGGCGAAGCCGCGCGGCTGCTGGTCTTCATCCCTTACGGCCTATGGATCGGCGCCATCGCGGCCATTCTGCGCGAAGTGCGCGGACACGCCGACGAGCTGCAGAAGCGGATTCACATGCAGGCCGCGGCTACGGCATTTCTGGTTTCGGTGCGCGCGCTTTTCGCACTGGTGGCGCTGGCGATGGCGCGCGTGTACCGGGCCGACTTGAGCACGATCCTTGCCATCGCGGTCATCACCTGGGCGATTGCGCTGCGGGTCTTGTCGTGGAAATACGCATGACGAATCATTTGCGGGACATGCGGACGGACCGGGGCTGGTCGCAGGCGGAGCTGGCCAAGCGGTTGGGCGTATCGCGCCAGACCGTGAACGCGATTGAGACCGGGCGGTACGACCCCAGCCTGCCGCTGGCGTTCCGACTGGCGGACATCTTCGACATGGCGATCGAGGAGATCTTCGAGCCGGACGGAGCGCCGGCGCGAGCAAGCCTGCGGGCTTGACGTCTCATGACGCCGCCTGGAACCCTCGGGTATGGCCAAAGCTCCGAAATTTGTCGACAAGCAGGGCCACCAATCGAGGAGGCCGGCGGCGAGGGCAGTGGCTCGCACGACTGGAGCGCCTGCCAGCCCGCGCCCGCACGTGATGGCCGCCTATCTCGGCAGCCACGAGCGGTGCGCCGCGCTCTATGAGAAGTTGACCGATTGAACCGCAGCAGCCCTGGTGGCGTGGCTGCGCCGGTACTCGGTGCGGAACTGACCCTGAAACGCTTGACCTTGGCTTGGCGACCCGCCTAGAGTCTCATCATGAGATTTCGCCTCGCCTGGATCGCGGCGCTGCTGCTGGCGCTGCCGCTGCTGGCCGACACCTATCCCCGTCCGGTCGGCTTCGTCGTTCGACACTACGGCTTCACCGTGAGGTTGAGCGACGCCAACAATGCGATCACCGTGCAGGAGACCGTCCGCGGCCGCTTCACCGCGACCGGCATCACCCAGGTCGCGCTTGATCTCTGCCAGTTGCGCACCGCCGACGTGCCCGCCGACTTCGGCAACCCCTGCCTGCCGCGCGTGCCGTACGGCCTGCGCCACGCCGCCAACGCCATGGCCTCGAGCGCCGGCAAGGGCATGGTGGTGACCGCGGCGAGCGAGGACGGCAAGGCGATTCCCTTCCAGCAGAAGGACGACCGCCTGCTGCTCACGGTCGCACCTTCGACCGCCGCCGGCGAGCGTTTCGTGCTCGCGCTCGCCTATCACGGCATCCCCGCCAACGGGCTGCTGATCGGCAACAACCGCTACGGCGACCGCGAGTTCTTCACCAACGAGTGGCCCGACCTGGCGCGCAACTGGCTGGCGGTGGTGGACCACCCCTCGATGAAGGCGACCAAGCGAATCGCGGTGATCGCACCGCGCCATTACCAGGTGATCTCCAACGGCACCATGACCGAGGAGATCGACCTGCCCAACGACCTGCGCAAGACGGTATGGACCGAGCACGTACCCATCTGCACCTGGCAGTTCGCGCTGGGCGTGGGCCCGATGGCGGTGAGCTACTTCGGCCAGTTCCACGGCATCCCGCTCTCGGCCTGGGTGTTTCCGCAGGAGCAGAAGGTCGGCTTCGCCGACTTCAAGCGCTGGACCGAGCCCATTCTCGAGTTCTACATTGATCACATCGGACCGTTTTCCTACGAAAAGCTGGCCCAGGTCGAGGCCTACGGCACCGGCGGCGGCATGGAGCTGGCCTCGGACATCTACTACGGCTATCCCCCCTCCGGCCCCGGCCGTCAGTTGCTCGCCCACGAGATGGCGCACCAGTGGTTCGGCGATTCGGTCACCGAAAACGACTGGGACAACGTCTGGCTGAGCGAGGGGTTCGCCACCTACTTCGCCTTGCTCTATCAGGAGCACGCCGACGGCCACACCGCCTTTCTGCACGGCGTGGAGGCGAGCGCCGCCCAGGCGCGCCGCTACGCCGAAGCCCACCCCGACTCCACCCTCGTCCACCACGACCTGAGCAACATCAGCCAGGTCATCGCCAACACGCCGCAAATTTACCAGGGCGGCGCCATGACGCTGCAGATGCTGCGCGGCGTGCTGGGCACACCGACCTTCTGGCGCGGCATCCGGCTTTATTACAAGCGGTACCGCAACGGCAACGCCACCGACGGCGACCTGCAGCGCGCCATGCAGGACGCCTGCTACCGCGCCGGCCCGGCCTGCCCCAAGCAGGGCCTTGACCTGAGCTGGTTCTTCCCCGAGTGGCTGTATCGCGGCGGAATCATGCAAGTGCAGGGCTCCTGGCGCTACGACGCCGCCGCCAAGCAGCTCGACGTCACCCTGCGCCAGACGCCGAATCGCGGCTTCTACTACACCATGCCCTTCCAGATCGGCGTGACCATGCCGCCGGCTCCGCCGCCGGCGGCGCGCGCCCGAGGCGGGCGCCGCCGCGGCTTCCGGCCGCCCGCGCCGCCGCCGGCGCCGGTGATCTGGATCCATGGCCGGGCGAGCGAGTTGAAGATCCCGCTGGCCAAGGCGCCAGCCGCAGTGACGCTCGACCCGGACCACTGGGTGCCGCTGGCGCGGATCCGATTCGGCGAGGCGCATTAGCGCGGGCTAATTTTCAAGTGCAGCGGCGGCTTTGCCGAAAGACTGTCCGGGTACCCGCTGGTACCGACAGGCATGATCTCGCTGCGCAAGCACATGGACCGCTTCGAGTCGCTGGAACGCGGGCGGGCCGCCTTCGCCGCCTACCTCGGCCTGCTCACCGCCATCGACAGCGCCGCCGGCGCCATGCCCGGCGGCGAAGGCCTGCAATGCCAGGACGGCCTGCGCGCCATCCATGAGTACCTCGGCGCGGAGGCCGACAGCAGCCAGATCGCCCGCAGCCTGCATGACGCCGAGCAGGCCATCCACCTGCTGGCCGACGCCATCAACCGCCGCGACGGGGACTACAAGCAGATCCTGATGATCATGGCCGAAGCGGGCGCCACCATGGTGCAGGCGGGCAACTCCTACGGCGACGAGATGCGCGGCATCGCCGTCCGGGTCGAGGCCATCACCCACCTCGACTCGCTCTCGGAAGTGCGCCGCCGGCTGAGCGTGCAGGTGTGCGAGCTGCGCGAGGCCGCCGAGCGCGCGCGCGAGCAGGGCGAAGCGGAGGCGAAACGCCTGCAACACCAACTGCAGGCGGCGAAGGACAAGCTGCAGTCGGCCTCGCTGCTGGCCGAGACCGACCCGCTGACCGGCGTCGCCAACCGCCGCCGCGGCGAGATGGTGCTGCGCGAAGCCGCCGACGCCGGCGCCGGCCTGAGCGTGCTCTCGCTCGACCTCAACGGCTTCAAGCGCATCAACGACACTTACGGGCACGCCCAGGGCGACGCCCTGCTGCGCCTGGTGGCGCAGCACGTGCGCCGCTGCCTGCGCGAGCGCGACGTGCTCTGCCGCTGGGGCGGCGACGAGTTCATCGTGGTCATGGCCGGCACCTCGCTGGCCGAAGCCCAGTCGGCGGCGGTGCGCATCCGGCGCGACGTGTTCGGCGAATTCGTGCTGGGCCGCGCCGGGGAAAACGCCCGCGTCTTCATCAGCGCCAGCATCGGCGTCGCCGAGCTCAAGCAGGGCGAGCCGCTGGAAGAGATGCTGGAGCGCGCCGACCGCCTGCTCTACGAGGAAAAGCAGGCCGCCCACGCCGCCGCCGCCATGCTGCGCTAAACCTGCCTACGAGCCGGGCGGAGCGTGGCACCCCGGCTGGTGCGACTCGGGACCTGCCGCGTGCGGCCGCGCCCCCGGCGTCACCCTTCGCCCAGCGCGGCCTTCAGGCGCGCCAAGCCGGCGCGGCTCACGGGCAGCCGTTCGCCGCCGCGGAGGGTCAGCCAACCGGGCTCGAGCCGGGCGACGGCGTCAAGCCGCACGAGATAGCGGCGGTGGATGCGCACGAACTGCGCCGGATCGAGCGCGGTCTCGAGCGCGGCCAGGGTCTGCTGCTTGAGATGGCGGGCGCCGGCGGCGGCGAGCGCGACGTAGTCGTCCTGCGCCTCGGCGTAGTCGAGCGCGGCCGCCGGAATCACCGTCACCCGCGCGCCGTCGCGCACCGCGATCCGCTGCAGCGGGCCCGGCCGGACGGCGGCGGCGAGCGCGGCGCCGTCGGGCGGGCGCGCGCCGGCCCGCGCCCGCGCCAGCGCCTGGCGCAGCCGCTCGCGGGCGACCGGCTTGAGCAGGTAGTCCACCGCCTGCACCTCGAACGCCCGCAGCGCGTACTGGTCGTAGGCGGTCACGAAGACGACCTTCACCTCCCCGCCCTCGCCCGCGCGCGCCAGTTCCAGCACCTCGAAGCCGTCGAGCTTGGGCATCTGCACGTCGAGCAGCAGCAGGTCGGGGCGCAACTCCTGCACCGCCTTGACCGCCTCGAAGCCGTCGCCGCACTCGGCCACGATCTCCACCTCGGGTTCGCCGGCGAGCAGCTCGCGCAGCATGCGCCGCGCCGGCGGCTCATCGTCCACGATGGCCAGGCGCAGCGTCACGCCTCGCCTCCGCCCGCGCCCGCGGCTTCGGCCGGCGCCAACGGCAGGCGCAGGCGCACGCGATACTCGCCGTTTTCGGCCGCCACCTCCAGCCGCGCCGCCTCGCCGAAGCTGGCGCGCAGCCGCCGCCCCACGTTGCCCAGCCCCACGCCCGCGCCCGCGCGCCGCTCCGCGGCGTCGTAGGGGTTGACAACCTCGAGCACCAGGTCGCGCGCGCCCGCCTCCGCGGCGATGCGCACGCAGCCGCCCTCCAGTAGGCCGGCGATGCCGTGCACCACGGCGTTTTCCAGCAGCGGCTGCAGCAGCAGCGGCGGAATGCGCGCCGCCAGCGCCGCCGGGGCGATCCGCT
>JAKAOE010000164.1 GCA_021823305.1 Acidobacteriota bacterium | reverse complement strand
TTTGGGTGTAGCCTGCGGGCATGAGCGCTTCGAGAGAGGCGCCAGGCCGGCAGCAGGAGCGTCTCGCCGCGTATCTGGAACGCCTGGCGCAAGCGGCGGGGCATGCCGACCGGGCGGAGCCGTGCAAGGCCTATTGCGCTGGGCTTATGTTGCCGGGCGAGCGGAAGAGCGTCGAGCCGATGGCGGCGCGCGTCTATCCGCATGATGTGCAGCGGAAACACCAGAGCCTGCACCACTTCGTGGCGGATGCCGAATGGGACGACGGGCGCATGCTGGCGACGGCCTTGGGGACGGTGCTGCCGGCGCTGCTGCGGCGCGGGCCCATGGTCGCCTGGATCGTGGACGAGACCGGGATGGTGAAAAAGGGGCGGCATTCGGTCGGGGTGGCGCGGCAGTATTGCGGAGAGGTGGGCAAGCAGGAGAACTGCCGCGTGGCGGTGAGCCTGTCGCTCGCCACCGAGCAGGCCAGCATGCCGGCGGCGTTCCGCTTGTATCTGCCTCGGGATTGGGCGGACGACCAGGAGCGGCGGCGGAAGGCGGGCGTGCCCGAGGGCGTTCGATTCCAAACCAAGCCGGAAATCGCCCTCGATCAGATTCGCGCCGCACGCGCCTCGGGGTTGCCGCAGGGCATTGTTCTTGGCGATGCGGCCTACGGCACCGATACCCATTTCCGGAGAGAGCTCGAGACGATGGAGATGCCGTATGTTCTCGGCGTGCTTTCGAGCCTCACCGTCTGGCCGCCGGGGCAGAAGCCACCCGCCCCCGCGCGATGGCAAGGAACGGGGCGCCCGCCGACCCGGCCGCGACGCAGCCCAACGCGCTGGCCGCTGTCGCTCAAGGAGCTCGCTCAGGCTCTCATGCCGGAAGACTGGACCGCGGTGGCCTGGCGGCAGGGCACGCGCCACCGGCTTCGTTCCCGTTTCGCCGCCCTACGTATCCGGCCCGCCCAACACGACGGTCGCGATAAAAATCCTTTTGCCGAGCAATGGCTGCTGATCGAATGGCCGCGCGCAGAATCCGAGCCCACCAAGTACTGGCTCTCCAACCTCCCCGCCGGCACCGGCCTCAAGGAACTCGTGCATCGTGCCAAGCATCGCTGGATTATCGAGCGCGATTACGAAGAACTGAAACAGGAACTCGGCCTCGGCCATTACGAAGGGCGCAACTGGCGCGGCTTTCACCACCACGCCACCCTCTGCATCGCCGCCTACGGCTTCCTGGTGGCGGAACGAAGCCGTTTTTCCCCCTCCGGAGAAAAACCGGCTCTATGGCTACGCGAACCGCGGGTTCCTGCCAGCTTCCGGCCGCGCGGCGCGCCGCCACCGCCCCGAACGGCATAACCCGATCTCCATTGCCACCCTGCGCATCGCCGCCCCTCGCATCCTGCTGCTCCAGTTGCCCTGCTGCCCCTTCTGTACGCGCATGCGTTTATAACACAGTAGTACTAAGACCGGCGAAACTGCGCGCGGGCCCCGGAAGCGGAAGTGTCACGGTTACTGGCGCGTCTGGCGATTGCGACGGAGGCCCGGCTCATGGCGGGGCCGGAGCGACGCATTCCGGATCGTCGTAGGCGGCGCGGTTGACCTGGAAGCCAACGGGATAAAGCTCGAGGTCGCCGGGCGGGCGGCGGGCGGGAGCGGCGCGGGATCGAGCCAGGCGGCGTAATTCTCCGGCGGCGTGAACGCCGGCATCGGCATCAGGCGGCCGCGGGGACGACGCGCAAGCCGGCCAGCGCCTGCAGCAGGATTTGCAGGGCGGAGTGCAGGAAAAGCCCGGCGATCGCCGCGCCCACGGCGAGATCGGGCCAGCGCGAGCCGAGCCCGGCGCAGGCCGCCGCCGCGGCCAGCACGCCGAGGTTGGCCATGAGGTCGTTGCGCGCGCAGAGCCAGCTCGAGCGCAGGTTGAGGTTGTCGCCGCGCTGCCGGTACAGCAACCCAAAACAGGTGACGTTGGCCGCCAGCGCCAGCCCGCCCACGGCGGCCATCAGCGCCGCGGCCGGCAGCGCCGGATGCGCGACGCGCCAGGCCGCCTCGGCCAGCACACCGCAGCCAACGGCGAGCATGAAGCCGGCCTTGGCCAGCGCCGCCAACGCCTGCCAGCGGGCGGTGCGCGCCACGACGTACAGGCTGAAGCCGTAGACCAGGGCGTCGCCCAGCATGTCTAGCGCGTCGGCCTGGAGCGCGGTGGAGCGCGCCAGCCAGCCGCCCATGCCCTCGATCAGGAACATGGCGGCGTTGATCGCCAGCACCGCGGCCAGCAGGCGGCGATGGCGCCGGCGCAGCGCCGCCAGTTCATCGGTTTTGCGCTCGCAGCAGGCGTCCATGGGGGGATTCTAGCCGAACGCGGGCGGGCGTGCCCCCGGGAGGGGAGCACGCCCGCAGGGCCACCCTCAGTGACCGCGCTCAGCTCAGTGCGTCGTGAAGTAGTAATAGAAGCCGTTGGTCAGGCCATAGCCGACGGCGTCGTAGGCGGCGACGCCCCAGTTGACGTAGAGGATGTACTGCGTGCCCGACGCCAGGGTCGCGTTGGGCGTGACCACCGCGGTCGTGCCGTTGTTGGTCAGCGTCACCGTCACCGGGACCTGGGTATTGCCGATCACGCTGTAGAGGCGGATGCCGCCGCCCGCGCCGAGCGAGGCCTGCTCCATCGGCCCGCTGAAGTTCACCAGGATCGGCTGCGTGCCGTCCACGCCGGTGACGCCGGGATTAACGTACGCCGTCAGGCCGGCCGAGCCGCCGCCGAAGAGCGACACCTGGGTTGCGCCCACGCTGGTGACGGCGCCGTTCTGCGGGACCAACCCGGTGGTGAAGGTGAAGGTCTGCGGCAGCACCGCGCTGGCGCCGTCGAGAGCGGTGACGCCGGCGATCGAGACCTGGTAGGTCGTGCCGGGCGCGAGCAGCGCCGCCGGCGTGAGGCGCACGACGCTGCCGTTGTAAACCAGCCCGGCGGCGACCGGCACCGCCGGACCCGCCGGCGCCACCGGCGTCAGGGTGAGCTGCCCGAGCGTCTGGTTGTCCACCGGCTCATTGAAGCCGATCTCGATCAGACCGTCGGTGGGCACACCGGCCGCGCCGGCGGTGGGCGTGGTGTAGAGCACCGCGGGCGCGCCGGCGGAGGCGGCGGCGACGGTAAAGCTGTTGCAGACGCCGCTGCCCGAATTGCCCTCCAAATCGTAGGGGGTCGGACTGCAAACAAAGTACTGCACGCCGGCGGTGAGGACCGGCGCCAGGGTCACGGTGGTGCCATCCGGGCTGAGATTCAGGTTGGCCGGGATATGCGTGCCCGTCGCATAGTCATAGACGAGATTGGCGTTGTTGGGGTCGTCGAGCACATAGGGAGCGAGCGGCTCGTTGTAGACATAGCTGAAGACCGCGTTGGTTGGGATGGTGTTCTCCAGGCCCGGCTGGGGGTTCGCCACGACGACCGAGGGCGAGACGTAGTCCGGGCCGGAGCCGGTCGTGAACGTGATGTCGTCCTCGGGCAGCGCCTGGCCGGCGGGATCGAGAATCGAGCCGCCGACGGAGATCTGGAGCGTGACCGTGGCGCCGTCGGGCAGCGGCAATTGCGGGGTGATGCCCACGCTGGTGAGCTGGCCCTGGTTGTAGGCGGTGCCGAAGCTGAGGTTGAACGGCAGCGGGCTGCCGTTGGCGAGCAGCGCGATGCTCTGCGAGTTGATCGAGACGGTGTTCATCAGCTTGTTGAACACGATCTGCGGAACCGCGTTGTCGCCGATGCCGGCCGCGCCGTTGGTGGGCGCCGCCACCGACACCGCGGGCGCCGTGGAGTTCAGCGCCTGCGTGGTGAAGACGTAGCCGGCATATTGGGTGGCGCTGCCGCCGTTCAGCGGCAGGCCGTTCGTGTTTTGGATGCCGCCGGTGAGATAGATGAGGTAATTGGAGTTCGCCTGCATCGGGCCGGGATTGAGCACCAGCTCGTTGGGCGCGAGTTGGGTGACCGCCACCGCCAGCGGCGAACCGGAATTGTTGAGCTTGACATAGAAGTTGGCCGTGGTCGCGGTGGAGGCGGCGATCGCCTGATCGAAGCGGGCGACGATCACGCCGTTGGCGGGCACGCTGCCGGTGGTCAGGCCGATCAGCGCCGGGCCGGTCACGGTGGGATCGGAGGGGGCCGCGGCGGTGTCGAACGAGCCCGAGAAGGAATAGATCGGCGTGCCCTGGCTGTCGGTCACCGCGCTGGTGACGAAGACCTGCAGGAGCGCGTTGGGCGGGTAGGCCGCGGCCGGGGTGAAGACGATGGTGTGGCCGTCGCTGGTGGCGGGCGCGGTCCCCACGGCCAGCGTGCCGGGCATGGCCACGCCGTTGGCCAGCACCACCACCGACTGGGGCGTGACCGAACCCGGCGCCAGCGGACTGCTGGCGTAGAGCGTAATCGGCGCGTTCACCGGCACGCCGCTGGTGCCGTTGCCGGGCCGCATCTGCACGATGCTGGCGGTCGAGGTGAACGGCTGCGCCACGGTCGTGAACGAGCTGGTGAACGGCGCCGGCAGCGGATTGCCGGCCACGTCCTGCACTCCGGTGCCCACCGACACGGTGATGGTGGCGGCGTAGGGCAGCCGGGTGGACAGGGTGACGATGTGCCGGTCGCTGGAGTAGCCGATGGAGGCGTTGAGGTTCTGCAGGCCGCGGTACAGCGCGAAGTTGGAGGCGTTGATCGTGCCCTGGCTGAGCGCCTCGTTGAAGGTCAGCGTGACCACCGCACTGGGACCGACGCCGGTGGCGCCGTTCCCGGGCGTGGCCGTGACGCTGAGCGTGGGCGGGGTCGCGTTGGGGCCGGTGGTGAAGTCGGCGCCGTAGAGCGCGCTGAACTGATTGCCGGCGAGGTCATAGAGGGGCGCGGCCCAGCCGGCGTACACCGCCAGGTGCGTGCTGGCGGGGAAGGCGGCCAGCGGCGTGAAGCTGAGCGTGGTCCCGCCGGCGCCGATCGCGATCGTGCCGGCGAGCGGCTGGTTGCAGTTGTTATAGAGGCACACCTCGAACGCCTGCGGCGTCACCGAGACCGGATCCACCGCCCGGCTGAGCGAGATCGTCACCGGCGCGGTCACCGCCACGCCGCTGGTGCCCTGCGCCGGCGTCGTCAGGCTGATGGTCGGACTGCCGGTGAAGGCGCTCGCGCCGGTGGTGAAGGACGACGTGCCGGCGGCGGCGGGATTGCCGTTCAGGTCGCTGACCGCGCCCGCCGCGGCGGTGAGGGTGTAGGTGGTGTTGGCCGCGAGCGCCGCCGACGGGGTAAATGTCAGCGTCAAGCCATTGGCCGACAGCGACCAGCTGCCCGGCAGCGCCGGCGAGAACTGCACCGCCGGCAGGTTGAGCGAAGTCGGATCCAGCGGCTCGTT
>JAKAOE010000163.1 GCA_021823305.1 Acidobacteriota bacterium | reverse complement strand
CCCCCCCGGCCGCGATCGAGCACCGGAACGCCAACCTCCTCGGCGGCGACATCGCCGGCGGCCGCAACCGCCTGCGCCAACTCCTGCTGCGACCCACGCTGCGCCCCTACGCGACGCCGCTCCCCGGCGTCTATCTTTGCTCCGCCTCCACGCCGCCGGGCGGAGGCGTGCACGGGCTGTGCGGCGCGCACGCCGCCCGGCTGGCGCTCGGCCAACTCCGGGCGCGATCCTGACATCAGAGGAGTGTCTCGCGCGGGAGTCTCTGCATGGTGCATCGTGATTGGGTCAACGTTCTGGCGATCGACGGCGGCGGCATCCGCGGCCTCATCCCCGCCATGGTGCTGGAAGCGCTGGAGACGCGGCTGGGCCAGCGCCTGTGCGACGGCTTCGACGTGATCGCCGGCGCCTCCACCGGCGGCATCCTCGCGCTCGGCCTGGGCACCGCCTGCAAGCAACCCGGCGAGCCTTACACCGCCGCCGAACTGCAGCACGTCTACCTCACCGACGGCCGCCGCATCTTTCCCGGCGGCCCGCGCTGGCGTTGGCGCGGCATCTTCTCCGCCCTCTATCCCGCGCGCCCGCTGGAGCGGGTGCTGCGCGAACGCTTCGGCGACACCCGCCTCTCCGCCGCGCTCACCGCGCTGGTGATCCCCAGCTACGACCTGCACATGGCCGGCTCGTTCTTCTTCAAAACCGGCGCGGGCGGCGCGCTCGCGCCCGGCGAAACCGATGCTTTCATCCGCGACGCCGCCCGCGCCACCAGCGCCGCGCCGACCTATTTCAAGCCGCTGCTGCTGCACGACGGCGCCCGCGAGCGCGTGCTGATCGATGGCGGCGTGGTCGCCAACAATCCCGCCATGGCCGCCTACGCCGAAGCGCGCCGGCTTTTTCCCCAGGCCGCGCGCATCGTCGTGGTCTCCTGCGGCACCGGCAGCCGCAAGGATTCGGTCAGCTACCCCGACGCGCGCGGCTGGGGCCTGATGAGCTGGGCCGACCACGTCGCGCCGGTGTTGATCGAGGGCGACGCCGCCGCGGTGGACTACGAAATGCGCGCGCTCCCGCAATCCGCCTGCGACTTCTTCCGCTTCGAGCCCGCGTTGCGGGCGGACGAGATCGCCATGGACGACCCCTCGCCCGCCAACCTGCAGCGCCTCCAGGCCACCGCCCGCCGCTTCATCCAGGAACAATCGCCCGCGCTCGACGCCGTCTGCGCCGCGCTCACCGGCGGCGGCGCCACCAGCGCCTCCGCCACCTGATACATTGGAGCCATGAAGTGGGCGCCGCTCAGTCTGGCGGCCACGCTGCTGCTGGCCGCGGCGGCGCAAACCCCGCCGCTCGAAATCCTGACCACCCACCTCCCCCCGCCCCGCGCCGGCAAGCCCTATCACGCCGTCTTGCGCGCCCGGGGCGGCACGCCGCCCTACCGCTGGAGCGCGCTCGAGCCCGGCCTGCCGCCGGACCTCGAACTCAACGCCGCAACCGGCGCCATCCAGGGCGTCCCGCGAAGCGGCCGGCCCTTCCACGTGCTGATCCAGCTCGAGGACTCCGCTTCACCGCCGCTGGTCGAGACCCGCCTGCTGCCCAGCACCCCGAGCCCGCCGCTCGAGCTCAGCTGGACCCAGCCGCCGGCGCTTTCCGAAGGCGAGATCCGCGGCGCGCTGAAGCTGCGCAACGACAGCGGCGACACCGTCACCGCCACGGTGATCGTCGAGGCGGTGAACCAGGCCGGCAAGGCTTTCGCACTGCGCTACGACCACCGCGACCTCGCCCCCGGCGACTCGACCCCTGAGCTTGCCTTCGCCGTCGCCCTCCCGCCCGGCGCGTACACCCTCGGCGCCGACGCTGTCGCCGAAATCCCGGCCAAGAAAGCGATTTACCGCGCGCGCCTCGCCGCCCCCGACTTCACCGTCCCGGACCAGTAGCCCGTAGGCCCGCCCCGCATGGTCACAGCCAACCCTTTTCCGCACCCCGTATCAGAGCATTGTCGGCGAAGGCCCGGCCTCCGTTCGCCGGGCTGCGCCGCAGGCGCAGCCCGGCGTGCCGAAGCGAGGCCAGGGCGAACGCACTGTATCGGGGCCTGCCCAATGGAATCAGCCACTTGCGGCCTAAAAAGAATACTAAACGCCGCGCGCCGCGCCCGATCCGCTCGCCCTCTACGCCGGCTCGACTTCGATCTTGCTGCGCTCCGGCTCGATGCGTGTGATGCGGAACTTGCGCACTTCGCCCGGCTTGAGCTGCACGCCGGTCGGCTCCGGCGCGGTCTCCACCGGCTTCTTCCACACCGCGGCCAGCTTCGCCGCCAGCGTGCCTTCTTCCAGAACGCGCACCGGCGCGGCCGCGCTCGGGCAGGCCGCCTCGATGCCTTCGTCCAACTGCACCCGGCCGGGATAGGCCTTGGTCACCCGCCCGCTCAGCTCCTCGCCCACCGCGTGCGCCTGCAGGAACGCCTCCAGCGGGGTCGGGATGAGCTGCTTCATGCCCAGCCGCAGCCGCCGCTTGGCCACGTCGATCTCCAGCACCTTGGCGCGCACCGTGTCGCCCACCTTGAGCGCCGCGCTCGGATGCTGCAGCCGCTCGGGCGCGATGTCGCCGATGTGCACCATGCCGTCCACGCCCTCGGCGAGCTCGAGGAACGCGCCGAACTGCTGCAGGTTGCGCACCCTGCCCTCGACCACCGTGCCTTCGGCGTAGCGCGTCTCCGCGTCCGCCCAGGGATCGCCCAGCGCCTGCTTCAGCCCCAGCGAGATGCGCCGCTCCTTCGGGCTCACCCCCAGCACCACGGCTTCCACCGTCTCGCCCAGCTGCACCGCGTCCTCGGGCTTGCGCACGCGCCGCGACCAGCTCATCTCGCTGATGTGGATCAGCCCCTCGATCCCGGGCGCGATCTCGACGAAGGCGCCGAAGTTCGACGTCCGCTTCACCGTCCCCCGCACCCGCGCGCCTACCGCGAACTGCTCCACCACGTTCGCCCACGGGTCGGGTGTCAACTGCTTCACCCCCACCGAAATCCGCCGCTTGCCGCGGTCGAGCTTCAGCACCTTCACTTCGAGCGTCTGCCCCAGCGTCAGCGCCTGCTCGGGCGCCTCCAGCCGGGTCCAGCTCAGGTCGGAAATGTGCAGCAGCGCGTCCAGCCCGCCGATGTCCACGAACGCGCCGTAGGTCGCCAGGCTCTTCACCGTGCCCGTGACCGTGTCGCCCTCGGCGATCTTCTCCAGCGTCTGCCGCTGCTCCGCCCGCTGCTCCTCTTCCAGCACGCTGCGCCGGTCGAGCACCAGGTTCTTCTCCTCCGGAGCGCGCGCGATGCGGCAGCGGATCTCCTGCCCCACCAGCTTGTGCGCCTCGCCCGGGTCGCGCACCCCGCTCTTCGACTGCGGCAGGAAGCCGCGCATGCCCACATCCACCGTCAGCCCGCCCTTGATCACGCCGGTCACCTTGCCGCGCAGGATCAGCCCCTGCTCGAACGCCAGCTTGGCATCCTCCAGGTTGCGCGGATGATCGGGCGAATACGGGCTGAGTTTGAAGCTGCCCTCCGGGTCGCGCCCCTCGACCACCACCTCGATCGCCAGCCCCGGCGTCAAGTCCGTTCCCGGACCATGCTCGCGCCACAGCTCCAGCGGCAGCACCCCCTCCGCCTTGGCCCCGATATCCACCAGCGCGACGTCCTCGCGCAGGTTCACGATATGGCCGGTGCGGCGCTCGCCCACCGCGGGCCCGGCGGCCGCGTTCTCGCTCTCGAACTGCTCGAGCATCTGGGCGAATGAAGTCTCTTCGCCGGGGCGAACGGCGGCTCCGGCGGTTTCAGGCGTAGGGGGGGGCGCAAATTCCTGCATGACGGGGGTCCTTCGGGGGTTGGCCAGCGCGGCCAGCGCCCCATTTTCTCACAATGTCGCCCGCAACAGCCGGTCGGCGACCCGCGCCGCCGCCCGCGTGGGGCCGACGTCGTGCACCCGCAGCACGTGCGCGCCGGCCAGCACCGCCGCCGTGGCCGCCGCCAGCGATGCCGGCAGCCGCTCTTCCGGCGGCTCGTTGGCCTCCGCGCGCAGGAACGATTTGCGCGACACCCCCACCACCAGCGGCGCGCCGATGGCGTGCAGCGCGTCCAGCTCGCGCAGCAGCGGAAAGTTCTCGTCCAGGTTCTTGCCGAAGCCGAAGCCCGGGTCGAGCGCCAGGCAGGCCGGCGCGATCCCGGCGGCGTCCGCCCGCGCCACGACCGCGCCGAGCCCTTCGCGCACGCAGGCTACCGGATCCTCCAGCGGCGGCAGCCGGTGCATCGTCGCCGGCGTGCCGCGCAGGTGCATCGCCACTACGGCCGCACCCGCGCGCGCGGCCGCTTCCGCCAGTGCCCGGTCCGCCAGCCCGCCGATGTCGTTGAGAATGTCCGCGCCCGCCTCCAGCGCCCGCCGCGCCGTCGCCGCATGCCGCGTGTCCACCGAAAGCAGCGCCTCCGGCCAGCGCTCGCGCACCGCCCGCAGCGCCGGCAGCAGCCGCGCCGTTTCTTCGTCCGCGCCCACCGGCGCCGACCCCGGCCGCGTGGACTCGGCCCCGAGGTCGAGAATGTCCGCGCCCTCGCCCAGCGCCGCCTCGGCCGCCGCCAGCACCGCATCCAGCCCCGTCGCCCGGCTGGCCGCGTAAAACGAATCCGGCGTCAGGTTCAAAACGGCCATCAGCCAGGTGCGCGCGCCCAATTCCCGCTCCTGCCCGCGAATCCGCCAGCGCCGGAGGGGCCTAAGATATTCCACAGGCAAATGATAGAGCGGCCGGTCGCGTGCATGCGAAACCTGTCAGCAGCAACATTCGTCCAATGTCACAGGGGCGCCGCAACGGGATCGAGAACGAGGAGTGTGGGAATGACCCTGTTTAAATCGCCCTGGGCTGCGTTGGCCGTGCTGACGGCGCTGGTGTGCGCCGCCCCTGCCGCGTTGCGCGCCCAGTCCGCGGCCACCGACCCCGCCTACGTCGCCGGCTACAACGCCGGCTACCCGCTCGGCCAGCAGGACCAGCGCCAGGGCGTGGCCGCCAACGCGCACAAGTTTCTCGTCTATCAGCAGGCCGATGCCGGCTATACCCCCGACTACGGCACCCGCGCCGCCTGGCGCGCCAGCTTCCAGAGCGGCTTTGACGACGGCTATGGTGACGGCTACGGCGGCCGCCCGCGCTCGGTGATGCTCGCCGGCGTCGCGCCCGCCGCGCCCGCGCCTGCCGCAAGCGCCCCGCCGCCCGCGGCGGCGGCGGCCGCGCCGCCGGCGCCCGTCAGTGCCGGACCCTCGCCCGAGTTGGTCAAGACCGCCCGCGGCTACGGCTATCGCGAAGGCTACAACATCGGCCAGTCCGATGCCGACTCCAACGCCGTCTACAA
>JAKAOE010000162.1:4136-5391 GCA_021823305.1 Acidobacteriota bacterium | reverse complement strand
GCCGTTTCCATTTTGCGGTTTTTGTAAGCGAAGTCCTCTTCCGGCGCATCTAAGAGAACGTGGGCCAGCTTCGTCAGGCGATGCAGCGCGCACGGGCGCTGCGGCCGTCCCAGTTCCGCGCCGACGCCGCGCGCGACTTCTCGCTCGATCTCATCGCCGCCGATGCCGCCGACCGCGACGCTTTGACCCGCGTCTTCGTTCCCGACGCGCTGGCCGGCGCCGACCGCGCCTACGCGCTGGATCGGCTGAGTGCCGGCCCGGGGCGGCACGCTGTCATCGCCGTGCGGTCGCCGCGCGCCCGCGCCGCCGCGGTCGCGGTGGACTGGCACGATCCCGAGCCCGGGCTGCTCGACCTGTTGCGCACCCACCCGCCCTACCGGCTCGCCTTGGCGCGCGCCTTTCCGCCGCTGCGCGCCGTGCTGGGGCGCGAGCTCATTCAAGCGGTGGCCACCCGCAACGCCGCGATCGCCGCGCTTTGCGCCCTGCCCGACATCATCCCCACCCCGCTCAGCCTGCTGCTCGCGCTCGGCGAAATGGGGTCGGACACGATTTTGCTCACCGCCAACCAGATCAGTCTCTGTTTCGAGCTGGCGGCCATGCAGGGCCGCCCCACCGGCTGGAGGGCGCAAAAACGCGCCGTCGCCGGCATCGTCGCCGCCGCTTTCGGGTGGCGCACGCTGGCGCGCGAGCTGGTCGGCCTGATCCCCGCTGGCGTCGGGCTGGCCGCGAAGTCCGGCATCGCTTATTCCGGCACCATGGCTGTGGGCGCAGCGTTGTTGCGAAGGGCGGGAAATTCCACTACAGCACTTGCCAGACTCGGCCGATCGGCGTAGTTGTGAGGGAAACGGTAGCAAGAGTCGTGAGGGAAAAGGCAGAACAATGAACCTCCATTTGACCGTGCAAGTTCCACGCTCACCTGAACTCAATCAGCAAGTAGATCGCTTTCACCACAAATTGGAACCGCTTTTGGTCGCATTTCAGCCGGAGTTGGTGCAGCTCCAGGGCCGTTTGGTGCGGCATACCAGCCGCGAGGGCGTGCTCTGCCGCTTGAATCTGCACTTGCCCACCGCTCAACTGAGTTGCGAGAAGGCCGCCGCCACTGCCCAAGCCGCCTTCCGCGCTGCCGGCGAGGACTTGGTGTCGCAGTTGAACAAGCACAAGCAGCGGCTGCGGCTGACGCGTCCGCGCTTGCGCTTCAAGCGCCGCGCCGCGGCGGTGCCGCCGCCCGCCGGGGTTGAGCCCGCGTCCGGCGCGC
>JAKAOE010000162.1:0-4126 GCA_021823305.1 Acidobacteriota bacterium | reverse complement strand
CGCGCGGCAGGCCGAGTTGGCCGGCTACTTCGGTAACCACGCCGGCGCTCTGCTGGCTTTCGTCCGCCGACAGATCGAGTTGCGGGAGCGCTTGGGCGAGTTGGCGGAGGGGCGGCTGGACGCCGAGGAAGTGCTGGACGAGGTGGTGGTGACGGCGCTCGGGGCGCGGCCGGGCTCGGTCGGAGCCAACCGCGGCCGTTGGCTGCTGATGCTGGCGGCGCAAGCGATCCGCAAGCTCGCCAAGGAGTACGGCGATCGCCCGCACGGCCAGGAAATGCAGTCGCTGGACGCCCGGCCAGTCGGCCACCAGAGTGGTGCCCAAGCGGGTGAGGACCGGCCGGAGACGCTGCGTCTGGCCGATGTGGTCGCCGCCAATCGCCGCGATCCGGAGCAAGTGGCAGCCGCCGCCGAAGCGCTGGACCGGCTGGCAGCCGCCTTGTTGCGCCTGCCGCCCCAACAGCGGCATGATCTGGTGTTGTACCTGCTCGAGGGGTTCCGGCCGCACGAGTTGGCCGGGCTGACGCATCGCAGCGAAGCCGAGGTGCGGCGCTCGCTCGAGCAAGCCGAGGCGGGCCTCAGCGCCCAGCCGGAAGTGCCCGATCTGTTGAGCCAGCGTATGCCGGTAGATTTCAAGCCCGGGGAGGGGCGACGACGACCACACCGCGGCGGCATGCTGCCGCAACGGGCCTGAATGCCGGCACGATGCTCCATCTGGGCGGGTGTAGCGTGCTTGGGTCTGTTCCTCGGCGCCGTCGCCGGCTGCCACGTTCAGCCGTCGCCGGCGCCCATCCCGCCTGCGGCGCCGTCGCCGGCGCCCGCCGTCACCTCGCCGGCGGCGTTGCCGGCCAGCCGCCCGGCTTCGCCGCTCCCGTCCGCCGTCAGCTCCGCCCCTTCGGCGCCGTCAACGCCGGTGCCGGACGCCGTGGCGCTTTTTATTGGCTCGCTGGAGGCGCAGTATGCGGGCGGCGTGCAGCTCTATCAACAGGGCCGTTTGGACGAAGCCCGGCGTACCTTTGACCAGACACTCGATCGCCTCCTCGCCAGCCGTTACGATCTACGCGCCACTCCGCGCTTGCAGGCCGAGCTTAACTCCCTGCTCGACCGCATTCAGGCGCTGGAGAGCGATCTGCTGCCCGCCGGCGGTTTGAACTCCGTCCAGGCGCAAGCCACGCCCCTGCAGCGCGTGCCCCAAGTAACGTTCCCGCTTGACGCCGCCACGCGTGCGACGTTGGAGCGCGCCAGCCGCAAGGCGACTGCGGTGCAGCCGCCCGGCGCTTTGGTGCTGCCCATCAACGACCGCGTCTTGCGCTATGTCCATTACTTCACCACCCGCGGGCGCGCCTCGCTGGTTGCCGGTTACCAGCGTGGTGGACGGTACAAGACCATGGTGGACAGCATTTTCCGTTCCTACGGCGTGCCCACCGACCTGTTTTACATGGCGCAGTTGGAGAGCGACTTCAACCCGCGCGAGCGCAACGGCGGCATGTGGCAGTTCGAGCTGTCCCGGGCGCGGGAATACGGCTTGTACCGCGATCACTGGGTGGACGAGCGCGACGACCCGCGCCTGGAGACGCTGGCCGCGGCCCGCCATCTGCGCGATCTGCACGCCGAATTCGGCGACTGGCTACTCGCCATGGCGGCCTACAACGCCGGCCCCGGGACAGTGGAGCGGGCGGTGGCGCGCACCGGCTACGCCGATTTCTGGAAGCTCGACGCCCTGGACGCGCTGCCTCGCATCACGCGCGATTATGTCCCGGTAGTGCTGGCGATGGCGCTGATCGCCCGCAACCCCGGCCAATACGGCCTGGGCGACCTCGATCCCGACCCGCCGCGCCACCTTGATGTCGTTCATGTAACCGCCAGCCTGGACCTGCGCCTGGCGGCGGAGTGCGCCCAGGTGACTGTGGGCGATTTGCAACACCTGAACCCCAGCCTGTTGGAGTACCTGGTGCCCGCCGGCTACCATCTCGACCTGCCTCTGGGCGCCGCCACCAAATTCAACGAAGCCCTGTCGCGCGTGCCGCCCGCCTACCGCATCACCTGGCGCCTGCACTGGGTGCGGCGGGGCGACACGTGGTGGCGCCTGTCCCGCCGCTTCCACGTTGCCGAAAGGCGTCTGGCGGCGGTCAACCACCTCTCGCTGCGTACGCGGCCGGTACCCGGCACACCGCTGGCGCTGCCCCTGGGCGGGCGAATGGTGATTCACGATCTCGAGCCACGCCGGCGCTGATGGAGCGCTCGCCGGAGCGGCTTTTGGGCTTGCGGTCTCGGCTTGGCCTTGCCAGAATGTGGGAGCGCGAGGTCAGTGCAGCCCCGCCGGGATGGCCCCGGAGTTTTGCAAGGAGGATTCATGAACTGGGACGACGAGATGGTTCATCCGTTTTTCGCAGCGGCCGACGGTGACGACAACGGCGATCCGTTCAATTTCGGTGACGATGCGATGGGACAGGATCAGGATCTGGATGAGGACGATGCGGAGGAGATTGACACCTTCGCGGCGCTGATCGAGACGCCGGCGGAGTCTCTTCCCGAGGTGATCAGCGCGCCCAAGCCGGCCGCGCGGAAGCCGGCCGCCAAGAAGGCGCCGAAACCGGCGGCGAAGAAAAAGGCCGCTCCGGCGAAGGCGGCCAAGAAGCAGGCCGCTCCGCGCAAGGCGGCGAAGAAAGCCGCCCCCCGGAAGGCGGCGCGCAAGGCCGCGCCGAAATCGAGCGCCCGCAAGGCGGCGCCTAAGCAGGCGGCCAAGAAGCAGGCGGCGAAGTCCCGCGCGAAGGCGGCGAAGAAGCCGGCGAAAAAGCGCGCGCGCCGCTGACGCGCGCTTGCATCTCAGTTGCCGGAGCGGAGGGCGGCGGCGCGCCGCCGCCGGTTTCCGCCTGCCCTGCCGTGGACTTCGACTACATTCTGGACCGGAGACTGGCGGTGGGCGGCGGCATCTGGACGCGCGAGGCGATGGCCGAGCTGGCCCGCCTGGGATTCACCCACGTGCTCAACCTGCAGGCGGAGTTCGACGATTCCGGTCTGGCGGCGGAGTGCGGCGTCGCCGCCTTTTGGATCCCCACCGAAGACGATCTGGCCGCCAAGCCGGCGGAGTTTTTTGAGCGCGTGGCCGATTGCGCGCTTGCCGCGTTGTCCGGGGACAAGGCGCGGGTGTATGTACACTGCGCCGCCGGCGTTCACCGCGGCCCGCTGGCCACCGCCGCGATTCTGTACGCCCTGGGATTCGATGTCGAAGACGCCATGGCTCTGGTGGCGGCGCGCCGCCTCATCGCCGAATTTCCCGACGTCTACGCCGCCAGTTTGCGGGCATGGGCGGAGGCGCGCATGGTTCAATTGGCGGTTGACCCGGACAATCCGGGTGGTGTTTAATGGCAGCTTGACTGTAGGGGGGAACTAGCGTGGCACTGAAACTGACTACCCGCACTGTGGACGGCGTTACGGTGGTTGAGGCGACGGGGCGCATCGTGCTTGGCCAGGAGACGAACGACCTGCGCGAGAGCGTGAAGGGCCTGCTCGCCAACGGCGTCACCAAGATCGTCATCAACCTGGCCAACGTGGATTTTATTGACAGCAGCGGCCTGGGCGCGCTGGTCGGCCTCTACAGCACGGCCAATTCCCGCGGCGCCAAGATCAAGCTGGCGGCGATCACCAAGCGCTTCCACGAGCTGCTGATGATCACCAAACTGCTGACGGTGTTCGACGTCTACGACAACGAAGCCGCGGCGGTCGCCAGTTTCAAATAATCCGCGCCGGGGGGCTACTCCACCCGGTACATCGTCAGCCCGCTGAGCAGCTTGGGAAAGAAGTCGGTGGACTTCTGCGGGAGCACTTCGCCCGCGAGTGCGATGTCGCGCACCTGTGCGGGCGGAATCGGATTGAGGAGAAAGGCCGCCTGTCCGGCGCCGGCGTTCACCGATTGCAGCGCCTCGGCGCCGTCCTTGACGTAGCGCAGGTTTTGCTCCGCCCGTACCATCTCAGGGGTGATGCCGAGCGCGTGCTGCAGCGCCAACTGGTGCAGCAGCACGACGTCCAGGCGGCGCTGGCGCGGGGTGGCCTGGGGCAGCAGGACGTTCAGGTTGAGCTCCGGCCGCGGCCGCAGCAGCCAGAGCCGCGCCTCGCCCTGCAACGCCGC